>NZ_CAWPKW010000203.1:0-5435 GCF_963888615.1 Brasilonema octagenarum UFV-OR1
CGGACAGGTGCCTCAAGTCGGGAAACCCGCCCACGGCACTGTCCTCCCCAACGCACTGGCTCCTTTTGATTTTTGACTTCCCCTTGTGGGGCGCTCACATTTTGCACCAGGAAAAATGAATGTCCAAACCACAACTACGTGCAAGGGGAATCAATCGCTCAATATCAACTAAAAGAATCTCCCAAATTTATCTGTTCTCTTCTCTTCTTTGCGCCCTTTGCGTCTTTGCGGTTCGTTTTTTTCAATGCCATCTCTAAAATATAAATTAAAACCAATTTTACGAACTTTTCAACATTTCAGTTGGAAAACACTCTTCTTTCCCACACTACTCATAACATTAATTCTCACGTTCTTGCTAGACTTAGCCCTTGGCTCAGTCCACATACCTTTAACCCAAGTCATTACAATCCTACTAAACGGAGAACCCGAAAAAGCAACTTGGACTAATATTATTCTGAAATTTCGCTTACCCAAAGCCTTAACCGCAACCCTTGCTGGTGCAGCTTTAGGCGTGAGTGGGTTGCAAATGCAAACACTTTTTAAAAACCCTTTAGCAGGACCTTTTGTATTAGGAATTAGTTCCGGTGCTTCTTTAGGAGTCGCGTTGGTGGTGTTAGCAACCAGTGTAACGGGTGCGGGTACGTTGTTCAAAGATTTAGGGGTGATTGGCGATTTTGGTTTAGTTGTGGCGGCGAGTCTGGGTGCAGCAGCAGTGTTGGGGTTAGTGTTACTTGTTTCTCACCGCGTCGAAGACACGATGACGCTATTGATTTTAGGATTGTTGTTTGGCTATGCAACCAGTGCTATTGTCAGTATCTTGCTGCATTTGAGTGAAAGTCAGCAAATCCAATCATACTTACTGTGGACTTTTGGCAGTTTTGGTGGTGTCACCTGGCAACAAATGCTAGTTCTAGCGCCTGTGGTACTGATAGCGTTGTTAATTTCGTTGATGCTATCCAAACCTTTGAATGCACTCCTTCTGGGTGAAGCTTATGCTCGCAGTCTCGGTTTAGGTGTAGAAGAAGTCAGATTTTGGATTCTTATCACTTGTTCCATCTTAGCAGGTGCGATTACCGCCTTTTGTGGACCGATCGCCTTTTTAGGTGTAGCAGTTCCTCACCTTTGTCGCAGTCTGTTCAATACTTGTGAACATCGGGTGTTAGTCCCTGCTGTGACTTTCATGGGTGCAATTTTGGCGTTAATTGCAGATTTGATCTCACAGCTACCGGGAAGTGAGATAGTGTTACCTTTGAATTCTGTTACCGCTTTGATAGGAACTCCTGTTGTGACTTGGGTGATTTTGCGTCGTCACTCTCGCACATCTTTTCCGAAATGAATGGGGTGTAAGGGGGTAAGGGTGTAAGGGTATAGGGGAAGATTTGTTGGGTTTTACTACGTTCAACCCAACCTACAATTCTCCTTAACAACAACCGTATTGCCACAGCACTTGCTTAGCGCGCTTTGCGCTAATTTCCGTAAAAAGCCGTAGGTATCTGTCTGTCCCACGGCTTGTAGTTGTCTGACTCCCTCACAAAGAGTGTATTTCTTGAGAGTTATAGCAGTTGCCAGGTAGATTAGGACATGAACTAATGAGAAAATACTGACACCACGAGACTTTCAAGGCTGTTAAGAGTTAAGCCTTCGGGTGTTCCCTGTTAAGCGTTCCCTGTTCCCTGCTATAAGAAACACACTCTTTGTAAGTGGGTTAAGCATTACTCAAATTCACTTTAACAATCATATCGTTGTAATCCTTATCACCCCCACTTGCTAAATCTTCAAAGCCAAAGGTGTTATTTCCCAACAAGCGAATATGGTCAGCCTTATCTGAGTTAGCTCCTAAGAAGGAAAAATACACTGCAGGGTCGTTATTTGGATTTCCATCTAAAATTGCATCTGGCGTACCATTAGAAATAATGAATGGTGCCAAGAGTGAACCAGGGCTAAGATTATGTGTGAATGTAGCAGTACTTTGGTTGGCGACTGTTAAGTCAATACCTGGAACACGTCGCTGCACTGCAGCTTGAGCATAACCTGCATCACCAGGACGCAAGTCCACTGTGCCGTTACCATCAAGATCAATACCACCATTCGCATCAGCCACTTGATAAAAGCCAACGAAATCGTTATTCCTTGCTTCTCTGTTTAAGACAAAGTCTGCTTTGACCTGAGTTGAACCGTAGCGCAAATCAATCAGTTCTCCAAAAGGATTTCCCTGAAGACCAGCACCCAGAGGTAAGGATTGATTTGTTGCCTTAACCTTCACTACCAGATTTTGGAAGTCGGAATTGTTGCTATTTGATGCATCATTCAAAGCCAATGTAAACTCACCATTCCCCAAGTTTGTCACTTTTTGCGTTAAGGGGTTGGAAAAGATGAGGTCTTTGGCAGAGGTTGAACCACCTTGCACAGCGTCAATACTGCTATTGTTGACTAAGAAGAATTGCAGACGCGCCCCTGAATTAAATGCAAGTAGACGTGTTAAGTCAGTATTAAACCCATTGGGATTATCGGTAATGGCTGAGAAAATAGTCTTGGCTCTTGAAAGTGCAGCTTGGGCATAATTTTCTGCACCAGGAGCAATACCATTAATTGTTCCTTGGTCATCGTCAACTACAAACACTCCCAGTTCATTCACCTGATTAGAATTGGCTTTGTTGAGAGTGACTTCAAGTTGTGGGTTGCTGCCTTCTAACTGGAAAATGTTGTTAGAAGTTTGTTTGAGGGTAGAAGCAACTTTGCCGTTATAAAAGTTGGGAGGAGGGGTGGCAGGATTGATGGGAGAGATGACACTACCAATGCTAATTGCAGCAGTGTCAGTCGCACTGCTAAAGGCAGTCGCGCCACCGTTGACGGTAGTGTCCGCAGTGCTGCCGTTGGTACCAGTGGTTTGGTCCCACGCACGGAAAGTCAAAGCATTGCTGATGGTGCCATTGAAGTTGGCATTGGGCTGGAAGTAAATACGGGTGTTAGCATCAGCCGCCAATAGACGGGCGTTGGTGTTGGATACAACTCCTAAAGCTGCCCAGTTATTGCCATTGTCGGTGCTGTAGAAGAAGGTGCCGTTGGTAGTGTCAGCATTTGCGATCGCAACACCTGTGAGTGGATTAGTGTCCGGATCGGTGACGTTACCATTAGCACCCAAACTCACCAACGAAGAAACAAGCGTGCCAACTGCCCCTATGGGTGCGCCTGCATTTTTGTCAATGGCAGTTAGAGTGACGTTGGTGTCACGCAGGATAGGAGCATCATTGACGGCATCAACGGTGATTGCAACAGCGTCAGTTGCAATGCTAAAGGCAGTAGTGCCACCGTTAAGGGTGGTGTTCGCAGTGCTGCCGTTGGTACCACTGGTTTGATCCCAAGCACGGAAAGTTAGGGCATTGCTGATCGAGCCATTGAAGTTGGCGGTGGGTTGGAAGTAAAGGCGAGTGGTTCCATTAGCCGCCAATAGGCGGGCGTTGGTGTCGGACACAGCTCCTAAAGCTGCCCAGCTACTGCCATCATCGGTGCTGTAGAACCAACTGCCGTTGGTAGTGTTCGCATTTGTGATGGCAATACCTGTAAGTGCATTACCTGTAGATCCATTACCTGTAGTTACATTGTTGTCTGAGTCGGTGACGTTAACACCAAGACTGACTAAGGAGGAAACAAGGGTACCAACTGGTCCTGTGGGTGCGCCTGCATCTTCAACTGTGCTTAGGAAGAGGTTGGTGTCAAGCAGGATAGGAGCATTATTGACGGCGTTGATGGTAATTGTGCTAGTGTTAACCCCAGTGCTAAAAGCAGTAGCAATTCCGTTGAGGGTGGTGTCCGCAGTACTGCCGTTGGTACCAGTGGTTTGGTCCCACGCACGAAAGGTTAAAACATTCTCGATGCTGCCATTAAAGTTGCCGTTGGGCTGGAAGTAAATCCGGGTGCTTGCATTAGCCGCCAATAGGCGAGCGTTGGTGTCGGATAAAATGCCTACAGGTATCCAGCTGCTGCCGTTGTTGGTGCTGTAGAACCAATTGCCGTTGGTATTGTTAGCATTTGTGATCGCAATACCTGTGAGTGCATTGCTGTCTGGATCGATGACGTTATCACCAAGACGGACTAGGGAGGAAACAAGGGTTCCAACTGCGCCTATGGGTGCGCCTACATTTTGGTTAATTGCAGTTAGGGTGATATTAGCTTCACTGAGGGTAGGAGCATCATTGACGGAATTGATCGTAATTCCTCCAGCGCCAGTTGTACTGCTAAAAGCAGTAGTGCCACCACTAATGGTGGTGTTCGCAATGCTTGTGTTGGTACCAGTGGTTTGGTCCCAGGCACGGAAGGTGAGGGCATTGTTGATGGTCCCATTAAAGTTGGCTTTGGGCTGAAAGTAAATGCGGGTAATTCCATCAGCCGCCAATAAGCGAGCGTTAGTATTAGATACCAACTCTAAAGGTGCCCAGCTGTTGCCATCGTCAGCGCTGTAAAAGAAGTTGCCATTGGTATTGTCAGCATTTGTGATCGCAACACCTCTAAGTGCATTGCTGTCTGGATCGATGACGTTATCAGCCGTGACTAAGGAGGAAATAAGGGTACCAACTGGTCCTGTGGGTTCACCTGCGTCTTCATCAATCGCAGTTAGGGTGAGGTTGGTGTTATTGAGGGTAGGAGCACTATTAACGGCATTGACGGTAATTGCTGCAGTGTTAATCCCAGTGCTAAAGGCAGTCGCCTCACCGTTGAGTGTTGTATCCGCAGTGCTGCCGTTGGTACCAGTGGTTTGGTCCCACGCATGGAAAGCCAGAGCATTGGCAATAGGACTAGGACTACTGAAGGCGGGGTTGGGCTGGAAGTAAACGCGGGTGATTGCATCAGCCGCTAATAGGCGAGCGTTGTTATCGGAGACAGACCCCAAAGCTGCCCAGTTGGTGCCATTGTTGATGGTGTAGAACCAATTGCCATTGGTAGTGTCAGTGTTTGTAATGGCAATACCTGTGAGTGCATCGGGGTCTTGGTCAATAACGTTACCACCAAGCGTCACTAAGGAGAAAATTGGGGTACCAACTGCCCCTATGGGTGCGCCTGCATTTTGGTTAACGGCACTCAGGATGACCTCAGTATTATTGAGGATGGGAGCACTATTGAGTACATATGGATACGCTTCCGTAACCTCAGCGCTTAATGCCAGTGGTTGATTTGAAATGTTGCCAATGTTGACTTCTAGGTTCCAATCACCCCCCAAAATAGCATTGCCAGTCAGGTTGGCGGAGGCGGCAACATTTGCTTTGGTGAGTTGGTGTAGCTTGGTGATGAATTCTTCCCCAGCATCACCTGCAGCCACATGGCAACCATATAAGAAAAGGGAGGGAACTGGAGAGAACCGAAGGTGAGAATCTAGTGAGCCAGCGCGTTGGGGAGCCACTGCCGTGCGCGGGTTCCCCGCGTTGAGGCATGTGGCGTGA
>NZ_CAWPKW010000204.1:0-5324 GCF_963888615.1 Brasilonema octagenarum UFV-OR1
GTCGCCTACGGAGGGAAACCCTCCTGCAGCGCTGGATTCACCGTAAAGCTACGCTATGGCTAACGCCACGCTGCGCTATCACGCCCCCTCTCCTTACTAAGGAGAGGGGAGGTTTTGGCGCAAGACAAAACCGGGGTGAGGTAGAGCGAGAACTGAAAAGAGCTGTAACTTGAATCAAAATCAAAATCAAAATTTTAAAGTTCTTATTTATACTTCACATATTAAAACGCTTACAATATAAAAGTAAAAAAATAAACAATGTCACGGATGTAATCTTTATAATCCAGAGTTATGGACAATCTCTCAGAAATCCAACTAGGGGGACAAGGCGCTAGTGTAAGTAAGTTCACCCCCGTCCAATTTGGCAAAGACTTTTTTGACAACCTCGCCCAATGTCGTGACGATGGGGAGAAAATCCAGCTATTTTTGGAAACAGCCCAAAGACAAGATGTACCGCTAAGGGCGATCGAAGAGTTGTTGAACTACCAAGATGAATTTATCTTGGCTATGGGGCTTCAAAGCTTTGGCTATATTACTAACCGGCAAATCAAAGCGCAACTTGCAACACTCGACTATATTGAGGGACTTGATGAACCTCTTGAGGAAATCTCTCTGCTACCTGATCCAGAAGACTACAAGCGCCATAGTGTCAGGATACTTGAAAAGTTGTGTCAAGAAGCTAAATCGGGTAGCGATTTGATTCGTTTATCAGCGGCTTGGGCAATTCAGCAAATAGGTTACTCTGCGATGATTACAGGAAGATTTCTTCCTAAATCACCCGAGGATATTCAAAGTCAAGTTATTAGTGAAAGTCTAAATCGTCTTAATAATAGGTCAATCTCTAAAGAATACATTGATTTTTGGGTTTATGCACCTAAAAGACATCTGTTACGACTGTTCCAGACAATTTTTTCATCTTATCTGGATGTTGTTGAGAGAATTATAGCTAGACTCGGTGTTATAGGTGTTGAGTTTATCGCTCGTTCAGCTTCTACATTGCAGCAGTTTGTTGTAGAAGCTGCTTTGCATTTAGCCGACTTACTTATCAAATATAGACAATATCAGGATGCTGGCACACAAAGAAGATTATCAGATATTCTGATTCCTTTTTTAGATAATAGTGATATTGACTTACGGCGACTTGCTGCTGAATTAATTAATCAGGTAGGGTCATCGTGGTCTTGGTTGAATGATACTATCAAGGCTAAAGCCGCGATTATATTAAGGGATTGGAATAAATTAGAAGAACTAGGTGAAGCATCAGTTCCATTTTTGATAGAGGCTGTTAGAGGTTCACTTCGATTTTACACACAAGATAACTCACGAGAACAAGTAGAAGCAGTTCGGTGTATTAGTAGAATTTATTTTTATAATGTTGAGCAACAAGTCACAACTTTTTCAGAATTTCTCCAACATCCTGAAGAAAAGATAAGAGATACAACTGTATCACTTCTGAAACCACATCAAGATTTACTTGATATGAAATCAAATCATATCCTGACAGGACTAGATTTTGGATTTCAATTGGAAGATTTTGATGTAAAAACTATGACGATTAGAGAAATTGATAGAAAGATTGGGGACAAAAGGCTGTATCAGAAAGATTTTGACAAAAGATTTCAAAATGCAATCTCTAGCTGTAAAGCTGATGCTACTGAAGTCAAAAGATTTTTATCAACTAAGCTGAAAGAGTATAACGGTTATATAGAAAGTTGTATCAATAAGCTAGATGCCCAGAAGCAAGATATACAAAGAAAAGAAGCTGAAGAACAAAGAAGGCGGGCGGAAGAACGAAGAAGGCAGATTGAAGAAGAAGCCGAAAAACGAAGAAGGCGGGCGGAAGAACAAAGAAAGAATGTACTAATTACTGCTTTCGCAGTCTTTGGACTTTTGTTTTTAAGTATAATATATCCACCTGCTTTATTCATTGTATTTTTGTTATTGATAGTTTTATTGATGTATTTCGTGATGCTTTGGTTGATATCTTTACAGTATATAAATAGGTAAGCGTTATTTTATAATAGATAAAAATGAAACGCAGTGTTTTTTCTGTGAAAGTAGTAGAACTACCTAATCACAATTCTCATAAATTTACTAAACAATATGGCACTTCAACTAATAAATTAGTGATAAATAGTCAGCGAGAGTTATTACTGCATTGGCTCAGCTTAAACAACGTTCATAACTCAACGCTATCCATACGTTACTTTCATAATCCTGAAGAATCCAGTGAACAACAATTAAAGCTTTACTTAATCGCTCATTATTCAGCTAATGATTTTCATGACCTCCAACAGGCGAGAGATGAGATAGCTAGTTTTTTTGAAGTTGGTAGCTTAAGCACATTTTACAAATTTGAGTTATTGCAAAAAGAGTTATCTCAAATTCCTGAACTAAAATGGGTTAACCACATTGGAGAAGTCATCAAGCCAGAAATACTCAATTTGCAAGGCAACTATCTACCTTACTTATTTGAAGCTAACCAAGATAATAACATGTTAGCTGTCTGTGATGTTCTCCATAGATTAAAAGAAAAGTTTTTACTAGAAATCACTCTTCAAGTCTGTCAAAGTTCCGAGGACAGGGAAACGTGGGTTAACGCTCTTAGTCAAATGGTAGCTCAACTGCAACTGCTCACAACTAAAAGCAAGGATACTTCCTTAGATACAGCCTTAAAAACTTACAAACAATATCAAGAATCATATGTAAATAGAAATTTATTTAAATACAGTATCAAAGCACTGGCAGAAACCCGCAGCAATATTCGTACTGTTTTAATGACATTAGTACAGAGTGCAACCAAATCTAATAGTTATGGAGAACAAGATTATATTGAAATTGTCAGTCGCGATAAAGACGAGCAAAAGTTTTTAGAAACTTTGAGTGCAACTGAAAATGTAGACATTTCTACTGGTGTTGAACGCAAAGGTTGGGAAGGTGACTTTGGAGAGAAGTACATAAGACAACCTATTAAGCCCAAACTAAGCAATGAGTTGGGTGATGGTTCGACAAATATTTACTCAAACTCTTTTAATTCTGCAAATTTTGGTCATCCAGCTTTACCCTCATCTGGAGGCGCAATTATCCGGACTGGCGCTTCAGCAATAACTCAATCTTCAAATAATTCACGGAGACTTCCTCTTGCACAAATAAAAGACTTAAAACCATTACACCGTCTTGCAACACTCGAAGAAATGAGTGGATTCTTCCGCCTTGTCATTCCTGGGAATACTCCAGTTCCGGGTATGGCGACAACTCGCTTGACTTACAGCACTGCTGAGGAAATCTTCAACAACTATAAACACCTGATGACAAAAGACGAATATATAGTTGGTTTAGATGATGAAAATCATCCTGTAATATCTAGCTGGAGTGAAATTCCCCATCGCCTAGTAGCTGGGGTGTCTGGCGCTGGAAAAAGCAATTTTCTGAAATGGATTATCTTCCAATTCTTATACGTTAACCCAAAACGTAGGATTTACATTGCTGATTTTGGTGGAGTTGACTTTCAATGGTTAAATCATATGGGAGTTAATGTTGAAATAGAGACAACTCCAGAGAATTGTCCAAATTTAGTAGAGAAAATTCATCATGAAGAATACGAAAGACGCTTGCAGTTAATGCAGGAGTATGGAGTCTCTAACCTGAAAGAATTGCAGGAGGAAGGAGTTGAAATTGACCGTACACTTTGGATTATTGACGAAGCCGCTGACATTGCAGATGTTTCCAGTAAACTGCGAGACACCATTGAAAAGCGACTGAAAGAGTATGCTCGTAAAGGTCGTAAATTTGGAATTCATATCATTTACTGTACCCAAAGACCAACTACTGAAGTTATAACTAAACAAGTGACTGACCAATGTGAAGAAAAAGTCGTTTTTAGGGTGAGTCCAGATGCTAGTTATCGCATATTAGAAGATGCGATCGCAGGCGATATATCTAAAGATGCTAAAGGTAGAGCTTACTTGAGTGGTTATAGTGGTGCAAAGTTTGTGAACACTCCTCTCATCAAAATGCCTATTGGATCAAAAGTCAAAATATCTGACACTCTTTGGGCTAATATTCACGTTAAAAAATAAATCTTTTTGAAAAATAACTGGAGATAATTACATGAGCCTTTCATCCGATATTGAAGAATTCCGCACAATGATTAGTAGAATTGTTGACCAACTTGAGGAAATTAATTCATCATCTAAAACGCTTCCTGAAACATCTGCAAGTGAGCTAACTAAAAAGTTTTCAGGGCTTATGGATAATTTAGGAGAAATAGAGAGGGAACTACGCTCTGCTAATGATGTACTTGAAGATATCCGCTCACGTTGGGGCTAAAAATATGACTCTTACTGATGATATTGAGCAATTCCAAAAGCATACTGCTAAGTCAAGCGAAACATTAGAAGAAGTCAATCAGCTAGCAAACAAGCTTTTTGAATGTTCCACAGATGAATTAGCCTCACTGTTTGCTGAAATAGAAAGTTTATGCGAGCAAGCCCAAACTCAAATTAAATATACTGCCGATTGTCTCGTTGAAATTAATCAACATTGGGGTTCTGAACCTCTCCAGCACTATTCAGAGAAAAAACAGAATACTAATCAGACGACTGGTTCAACAATTAAAAGTGGAAATTCATCCACGCAATCAGCAACGGTATCTGAGAATGAGACTAAACAAGTAGAAGCTGGTGATTTAGCACCTCACATTGATCAACCTAAAGAACCTGTAGACTACGCTACAGATTTGATAAACTTTCTGAAAAAAGTTGTTGATACTAGTAAAAGTTACCAGCTTTTCTAATGCTAGGAACATCTATTACAGGTGCATTAATTACAAAAACAGTTACATTGGTTGATGAAGTGTTTTTTCCATCAATAGATGTTTTAACTCAACAAGGTATGCCTACATCCAAAAATTCACCGTTAGCAGATATAAAAGAAATGATAGATAAAAATAACGAGTATCTCGGAATAGATCCTGAAGCAGTGGAAGCGTATGAAGAAAAGCATAACGAGCAAGAAGAAGAGAAAAGAAAAAGAAAGAGTGCTGCACAATCAAGAGATGAGTCTCGTGGGGCAAGTAGTAAATGATTTTGCCGTATTTTTTATTGGGTAAATAGCTATATCTGGCGACAAGCCCCTCCTGAACGGTTACGATTTTCATTAGATAGGATCTTGCACCATAGTTTTTGTCCGCCAAGAAATAAATTTCTTGGCTCAAAGCTCAAGTCCGTTAAAACGGAACGGCACATGCTACAAGTCGGGCATTGCCGGATGCCCTTCGGGTTCGCAGTCGCCTACGGAGGGAGACCCTCCTGCAGCGCTGTCTC
>NZ_CAWPKW010000205.1:0-1850 GCF_963888615.1 Brasilonema octagenarum UFV-OR1
ATGCTGGTCGGCTCGCTGGCTGGCGGGACTTCGCGGGCCGGTTCGACGGGAATGTGACCGGTCCCGGGGGCAAGTTGCGGGCCGATTTTGTACTGATCGAGAATGTCGCGGAGCTGGTTGGCGTCCATGACCTCTTTCTCGAGCAGGTCCTTCGTCAGGTGCTCCATTGCCGCCCGGCGGGTGCTCAGGACCGTGTGGGCAATTTCGTACCCAGTGTCGATCAGCCGCTTGATTTCGAGGTCGATCTCGCGGACCGTCTCTTCGCTGTGGACGTGCTCGCCCATCGATTGCATGCCACCCGTCAGGAATGGCGAGCGTTTCATTTCGCTGTAATGGACGCGGCCGAGCTTGGGACTCATGCCGAACTCGGTGATCATCCGCCGAGCCATGTCCGTCGCGCGTTGCAGATCATTCGATGCGCCGGTCGAACATTCCTGGTAGACGATTTCCTCGGCCGCGGTGCCGCCGAGCAACACGGCGATGCGGTTCTCCAACTCGGTCCGTGTGACCAGTTGCCGATCTTCTTCGGGCCGTTGCAGCGTATAACCGAGAGCCCCCATGCCGCGGGGAATGATCGACACCTTGTGCACCGGATCGACGTGGGGCAGCGAACAGGCCACCAGGGCGTGACCGATTTCGTGATACGCCACGCGCTCCTTTTCTTCCTCGGAGATGATCCGCGTCTGCTTCTCCAGACCGGCGATAACGCGCTCGATGCCTTCTTCGAAATCCTGCATGGTGACGCGGGTTTTGTTCTTCCGCGCGGCGAGCAACGCCGCTTCGTTCACCAGGCTGGCAAGGTCCGCCCCCACAAACCCCGGCGTCAACTTCGCCAGGTACTTGAGGTTCACCTGGTCGTCCATCTTGATCCGCGCGGCGTGCACCTTCAGGATCTGTTCGCGGCCCTTGATATCCGGCCGGTCGACGATCACGTGCCGATCAAACCGGCCCGGCCGCATGAGCGCCGGATCGAGTGTTTCCGGCCGGTTGGTGGCCGCCATCACAATCACGCTCTGATCGGAAGCGAAACCGTCCATCTCGACGAGCAGCGCGTTCAACGTCTGATCGCGCTCGTCGTGATTGCCGGGTCCGCCTTCACCTCGGCGTTTGCCGATGGCGTCGAGTTCGTCGATGAAGATGATGCTCGGTGCCCGTTGCACGGCTTGTGCAAACAAATCGCGCACACGGGACGCACCGACGCCGACGAAGAGTTCGACGAAGTCCGAACCCGAAAGTCCGAAGAACGGCACGCCGGCTTCACCTGCCACCGCTTTTGCCAGCAACGTTTTCCCGGTTCCCGGGGGACCGACGAGCAACACACCGTGCGGGATGCGACCGCCGAGGGCCTGATACTTGCCCGGCGTGCGGAGGAACTCGACAATTTCGCGGAGTTCTTCCACCGCTTCATCAATCCCGGCAACATCGTTGAACGTGACGCCGAGGTCTTCCTGCGCATACATCTTGCCGCGGCTGCGACCGAACGACATCGCCGCACCGGGACCACCGATCCGTCGCAGCACGAACAGGAACACGCCCAGCGTCAGTGCCAGCAGCAGCACGAACGAAATGTACGGACTGTAATCGGTGTCGGGAGGACCGCCGCCCCAACCGGGAATTCCCTGTTTCTGCAGCGCGGCTTCGATATCCGCACGGGTCTTGTCCGAGAGCCCGAGCAGCCAGACGGTGTAAGTCTTTGCGGCCGCTTTGGTCGCCGCGGTCTGTCCGGCCGGTGACGCGGATGTGTTCTGATACGTCAGCCGATCCGGAGCAAACTTCAACTCGTGAACGTTGTGGGAATTGAGTTCGCCGGCTTCAAGTTTTTGCAGGAAGACTTGCGCCGTCAGTGTTTC
>NZ_CAWPKW010000205.1:1860-5312 GCF_963888615.1 Brasilonema octagenarum UFV-OR1
GTTGAACATCGAGGTCAGCGTTTCCAAGAGATCCGCGCCGATGCGCGAGCCGATGGCGAGCGTCGTCAGCAGCGCGGCGAGCACGACGCCGATCATCAGATACCAGAACAGATTCCCCGAGGGCGGCCGCTCGGTCCGCCGCGACGGCAACCCCTTCCGAGGCGTGGAATCAGAACCCTCTTGATCGTTCGGCCGCGGTTCCGGTGTCGTCATCAATCCACCATCGCATCCCCCGGTTGATGTGAAGTGCTCTTCACACGGAGCGATGCGTCGTAAGTGTCACAAACGGAAGGGATTCCTGGCGCTGCGCTCCGAATGGGTCCGCAGTCCGGCAAGGGAACTCTATGCCGCTGCGAAGGTACGGTCAACTGCCGGGAAACGACTGGGCAACAAAAGATTATAGAGGCCCGCGGTGTCTTTGCGAAGAACAGCCACAAACCGGATCGCTTCGTCGCAGATCGGGGCCAGCACAGCATGCAGCTACGGTCCGGGAAAAGTCGGCGAAGCGAAACTCTTTGTCGCATTTGACCTTGTGTATGATAACATCCCGGCGCGTACTTGATGATCTTACGGAAGAAGGGTACACTTCCGGGCGTGCGGTGGTTCGCGGGCGGTCAGCACGTCGCCTGAATGGGGAAGCGTTCCGCCGTGCCAGTCTGCTTCGACTGCGCGTCTTGGGGTGTGTCCCCCGAGACGAATTCCCGATCCACGACCCGTTCGAAATGCGGACGCATGCCCGAAATCCTCGATTTGCGGCGAGCCGATGATCCGCGGGATGTCATCCACCGGGCGTGTGAGGAATTATCGCAGGGTCGCCTCGTCGTTCTCCCAACCGAAACGTTCTACACCGTTGTCGGATCGGCGCTGCAACCGGAAGCGGCAAAGGGGGTTCGGACATTCGGGGAAACCACACTCGTGGTGAAGGGACTGGATGAAACTCGGGATTATCTCTCGACGTTGCCGGCTTCAGCACGAAAATTGGCCTCACGTTGCTGGCCCGGTCCGCTGGTTCTGTCGTTTGGGACGGATCTGCTTACCGGATTGTGGAATCGGCTGCCCACCCCCACGCAGTCGGCGTTGACCACCGGTGACAACGGCGTCGGTGTGCGGACGCCCGCCCACGCCGTCTGGCATGAGATCCAACGATTGCTGCCCACCCCGCTGGTAGCGCTGGCAGACACCGCAACCGCGACCGGCTGGCGAACCGCTACGGAAGCTGTCGGTGCGGTCAACGATCTTGCCGCGCTGATTATCGACGATGGCCCCAGTCGCTATGGTGAAACCACCACCGATGTCCGCTTTCACGACAACGTGGGCAACTGGTCGGTCCGCAGTCCGGGAGTGGTAAGCGATCGCAATCTGCAACGGCTGGCGAGCGAAATTGTTCTGTTTGTCTGCACGGGAAACACCTGTCGCAGTCCGATGGCCGAAGTCCTTTTCCGCCGAGCCCTGTCAACAAGGTTAGGTTGTACGGAAGACGATCTCGTGGATCGGGGCTATATTGTCCTGTCGGCGGGATTATCGGCGGCGGTGGGAGCCCCGGCGAGTCGTGAAGGAGTGGAACTCCTCGCGGAAGAGCAGATTGATCTGCGCGGCCACGAAAGCCAGCCGCTGACCGAACGGCTGCTGAATCAGGCCGACCAGATTTACACGATGACGCGATCGCATCGTCAGGCCATTCTGGCGGAGCGGCCCGATTTGACCGAGCGCGTGCAGTTGCTGTCCCCCGAAAAGTCGGACGTCTCCGACCCGATCGGCGCAGGTCGAGACGCCTACCAGTCGTGTAAGCAGGAAATTCAGCGCTACGTGGAAGCGTTGGCGAACCGTATCGTTCCGGAGTCGAAACCGAAGCCATGAAAATCGCCGTTGCGAGTGATCACCGCGGATACCAGGTGAAGGCGAAAATCCTCGAGCAGGTCGCCGAACTCGGGCACGAACCGCTCGACTACGGTCCGGTTTCCGGCGAAAGCGTGGACTATCCGGACTTCGCGGCGAAAGTCGCCCAGGCGGTCACGACCGGCGCCATCGATCGCGGCATCCTGATCTGCGGGACCGGGATGGGGATGTGCATCGTCGCTAACAAATTCTGCGGCGTTCGCGCGGTTCCCTGTCACGACGACCTGACCGCTGAGATGAGTCGTCGCCACAACGATGCCAACGTGCTTTGCCTGTCGGCCGATCTGCTGGGTGAGCGACTCGTCAGCCGGATGGTGGAAATCTGGTTGACGACCGAGTTCGAAGGGGGGCGGCACGCTCGCCGGTTGGAAAAGATCGCGATGTTTGAAGCCCAGAATGGATGCCCGCGTCCGAACCCGTGACAGTCGACGGGGCGGTAGCCGATCCGTACACTGCGGCGCAACCGCTCTCCACACATCGTTTCACACTCTCCCGGAAGGAGTCCGACGTTGAGTTCACAACCTTCTCGCTTTGCCAAGACGCATGAATGGGTCACCGTCGACGGTGACATCGCCACGGTGGGCATCACCGAATTCGCCGTGAAACTGCTCAGCGATCTCGTGTTTGTCGATCTGCCTAAAATCGGCAAGACGGTGGCTCAGGGCGATTCGTTCGGCGAGATCGAGAGCGTGAAACACGTCAGCGACCTTTACGCGCCGGTCTCGGGAACCGTAACCGAAGTGAACAAGCCGCTCGCGGACAATCTTGAATGGTTGCAGCAGGATCCGCACGCCAAGGCATGGATGATCAAGCTGAAGATATCAAACCCCGCGGAAGTGAACGCGCTGTTGGACGCCGCGGCGTATGCCGCGCACTGCGAGAGTGAATCGCACTGAACAGGTCAAGTGCGGAGACTCGCAGCCGACACGACGGGGGCCTCAGCGCGGACATGTTTCCTCGGCGGCGGTGCGTACGATCACTTCATTCCGAGCGTGGTCGATGAAATCACCGGCCGTGGCGAGTTCTACACGGCTTACACGCCGTATCAGGCCGAAGCGTCGCAAGGGAGTCTGCAGGCCTTCTTCGAGTACCAATCGCTGATCTGCGAACTGACGGGGATGGACGTCTCCAACGCCAGCCTCTACGAAGGTGGCTCGGCGATCAGCGAAGCGGTGACGATGGCGATGCGGTCCACCGATCGCCGCGGCAATGTCGTGATGTGCGGCGGTGTGCATCCCGAAGCCGTGCAGGTGGTGCAGACGCATGTGCTGCACTTCGGTACCGAGGTCCGCGTCGCGCCGGTTGCCAATGGGGTGACGGATGCGGCCGCCCTGGCGAAGCTCGTCGATGATCAAACCGCTGCGATTGTCGTGCAGGATCCGAACGTGCTCGGCGCATTGGAAGACGTTGCTGCCGTGAGCGAACTGGCTCACCAGCACGGTGCATTGTGCATCGTATCGTTCGATCCGATCAGCCTTGGAGTTCTGAAACGGCCCGCAGACCGCGGTGCCGACATTGCCGTCGCGGAGGGGCAATCGCTCGGCATCCCCTTGCAG
>NZ_CAWPKW010000206.1:0-63987 GCF_963888615.1 Brasilonema octagenarum UFV-OR1
TACCTCTGTCGGGAAACCCTCCTATGGCACAAAGTGCCACGCTGCGCGAACAGTACTGGCTCCCCTACACCCCTATACCCCTACTTGTTGACTCTATGTTCTGTTACCAAAGTCAGCGTAACCCATTCACCTTTGTCGTCGTAGCTGCGAATCATTCGTTGGCGTAAGTCTGGTTGGATAAGCCAACCGACTTCAAGAAAAAGTGGTTGACGTAATTGCAACTTGAGTAAAGAGGTTGCAGAAGCACCATCAGGTAGAAGTAGGACTTGTATCTGCTTTTGAGGATCTTGGTTGAAGTGGATGATAGAGTCTTTAACAGTCGCGGTTGAAGTGATTGTGCGTTCGCCAAAAGTTAAGCTTTGTGTTAATCGCCCAGCACCATCAAGTTGTAGCTGCATTTTAGTGGAGTTAGTTTGGGGTGAACGCCAATCTGGATATATTGTCACTGCTTCACCCTGCCATTCTCCCAAAAGGTCATCTACTGTTAAAGATGGACGTTGTACTGGTTGGGTTCCAGCCAGATGTTCTCGAATGAGGGTGAGTTTGTCTAGTTGGAGGTTTTTGTCAAATAACTGAACCAGACGTAAGCGACGATTTTCCCAAATTAAACCTAGTTCTGCCCCAAATTCTGAAAATGGACCAAGCTGTGTTGAACCTTGAGAAAACGCCCCATTTTCAAAAAACAGCACACTACGTCCTAAGGACGAGTATTCAAAAGCTTTTTCATTTTCCTGAGGGAAGCGAATTGTTTGGCGGATTGTTTGGTTGTTGTTTAACCCTTCCAAGGAAACTACGCTGGGAGTATCTTCTAGAATTTCACCTTGAGGCGAGATACGGGTAAATGAACCTTGCCATTCACCGAGGTTTTTCAGCAAAGATTCCCATTGCGATCGCATAATTATAAATTTTTAGTTATGAATCAGACATTATACCTTATAAAAAGTACATTTTCTTATTAGATAATTGAGTGCGATACGCTTAGCGTCAAGCTTCTGGCTTATCGCTTATGTCGCAAGGGAACTATTTGAAGCAATTGAACTAAGCGATCGCAGTATTCGGCTACTGGGCATTTCACTATCAAATCTTGATAATGTCCAAACATCCCAAGCTATTCAACTGGCATTATTTGAACTATCCTAATCATTCTACTTTTTCATCTTGAGACTCATCAGAAATAAGTTCTAATTCGGTTTCCGGCTCAGTTTTGATATTAGCTTTCGGCTTAACGGGTTTGGGGCCACGCGCCAAAGCCGGATTAACCGGTTGCCTTGATTCATCCCCAAAGGATGCTTTTCTGCCCCTACCCTCAGAGCGGTCATCACTCTGTTTTGAGTTTTTGCGACTGGGTTGGGGAATCGGCATAGAATCCAATTTTTCTGACTTGGTGTCAGTGCCTTCAGAAGACTGACGCTCAGATTTCTTGATTGGGCGTTCCACTTTTGTTAACTTTTTTTGATTGACTTATCTTATATAATATATCGCTGTCAGGTAACAAATAATTTGTTACTTGAGATAAGTAAAAGTCACTCAATGGATTAAACTCATACACCCTGATGTATGTCTTTACATAGGAGTAAATAGTTTTTGTACCGGTGGGAGACAGCCCGAGCGTGCAATCGCCCAGCTTATACCAAAATAAACTTGAGAGCAGATATGGGCATTACATCCGTTAATGGTGGGTTTTACCCAATTCAGGAAAGGGACTGGAATTGTTAAGATCAAAAAACTGACAATATATTAAAACCTAGTTAGCACAACTGAGTTACAAGACCATGCCTATAGAAATCGCTGTTGAAAAGAAAAAGTTACAAAATCCGCCATTAGAACTTCATTACTTAGGCGATCGCGTTCTACGTCAAGCAACTAAGCGCGTATCTAAAGTTGATGAGGAAATTCGTCAAGTGGTACGGGAAATGCTACAAACTATGTACAGCAAGGATGGCATTGGTTTGGCTGCGCCTCAAGTGGGAGTTAACAAACAACTCATTGTCATCGACTGCGAACCAGATAACCCAGCTAACCCACCACTGGTTTTAATCAATCCCACGATCACAAAGGTTAGCCGTGAAATTTGTATGGCGCAAGAGGGATGTTTGAGTATTCCAGGGGTTTACATGGATGTAAAGCGTCCGCAAGTTGTAGAAATTTCTTATAAAGATGAACACGGGCGTCCCCGGACATTAAAAGCTGGAGATTTACTTGGACGATGCATCCAGCATGAAATGGATCACCTCAACGGCGTGGTATTTGTAGATCGTGTAGAAAACTCTTTAGCTTTGACGCAAGAGCTATCTAAGCATGGATTTTCACATCAGGCTGTAAAACCAATAGATAGGGTGGTCCGCTAATGAATATAATGACTCCAAAAAGCGGTTTATTTCTCGCTGGTTCTTGTATTACGGCTATAGCCGCAGTCGGTTCAATGTTTGAACTCGGTTCTGGACAACCAGACTTGGGTACTGAAATAACTGCAATTATCCTGGCAATAAGTATTCCACTGACAGGATTATTTTTTGTTGCTGCAGTTAGGGATGCTAGAGCTAATATTAAGTAAGCATCAGGTGTAAAGCAAGGAAAAGGAAAAAGAAAAAAGGAAATATAAATCTTTTGACTTTTAGCCTTTTCCCTTTTACTTAAAGCTGATTATTTCATTGTGATTTGAGAGAAAAATTCCTAACAATTGAAAGAATTATTGCTGTGAGGATAAGCCTCTACGTCTTGAATTGCTCATCCACTGGAATTTGGTAGCCATTGGCAAGGCGATTGGTTGTATTTGCTGTAGCAATAATCCCCATAAGTTCGGCGAACATAACATCGCTCATGCCTTTTGCATATGCCCCTGCTGTATGCGAGGCGATGCAGTACTCACAACCATTTGTCACACTCACCGCAATATAAATCAGTTCGCGCATCAACGGATCGAGTTCGCCGGGAGTAGTCATCACTTCTTTGAGTGTCTCCCACGTTCGCCGTAGAGTGGGGGGATGATTGGCGATCGCTTTCCAAAAATTGTTAATGTAATCAGTCTTACGAGTGGCGCGGATGTCGTCATATACGACACGCACTTCGTCACTGGCTTGTTCGTATTCAATGAGTTTGGTCATCTGAATGGAGAAGTATAAAGGACAAAGACTTTCAGATCATAGTGGTATTAGCGAGTTGAAAATCCCTTATCTTCTGTTAGTCTGCGTAGCCTCCGTAGGTATCTAGCGTTGGAAACCTTCCCGCAGCGCTGGACTCACCAAATCAAACCAGGTTCCTATATCAAACATTTCGTGAAATAGTATAACAGTCCGTTTTTTCCTTTTGTTATAACAATTAATAATAACTTTTCTGTTTTCGTTGTTTTCGTCATTAAGTTTTGTAAATATTGGCGTAATTGATCAAAATCACAGTGACTAAATATATAGGTAAAAGTATTTGATTTTCGGAGGAAAAGCGTATTTAATATTGAAGGCTAACCAAAAAGTAAGACCCTTAAAGATTATTCGTTAATAACTGTATAAAAATATAATAAGTACTTAAACTCAGTCATCTGGGCTGGGCAAAGGTTGTGGATGTTATGACGCTCAAGTGCCTTAGTTAGCAAAGGAGTGGAAAATCAATTTTCCTTTGAGTGCTTTAACGCAATCAATTTGCTAGATTAGACGAAAGTAAAACAATTTGCTGAAGTGAAAAACTCAAGTTCATAAGGATTTACTCAACAGACTTATAGAAAATTATCGTAGTTCTTTTTAGGATTAAGTAGTAATTATGTGCCCCCTCGGTATTAGTTCTAGTGGTTCTAGTGACTCAACTACTATATTGAAAACAGGAGAAGCCAAGCTTTGGATTCTCTTGGTAGGCGTTAACGAATACCAAGATCAAACCTTGCCTTCTTTGCGCTACCCAGCGTTAGATTGCCAAGGGTTAGGAGAAGCGCTTAGCAAAGCCACCCAGGGATTTCCTAATAAAGAAGTGATTGTTCATCACGATTTTGCAGCACAAGCTCCTACCTTGCAAAAGATTCGTGGGAGCCTGCAAAAAATTGTTTCACAATCGAAATCCCAGGATACCATCCTGTTATATTTCTCAGGGCATGGAATGTTAGAGCCTAATACTCAGCAGTCTGTCCTGTGTTTGGCAGATACCCATAAAGATAACTTGCTGGGTACAGGCTTAGGTATGCAAAATCTGTTGCAGATGTTAGGGACTAGTTCCGCTAATCAACAGTTACTTTGTTTAGATACCTGTCATAGCGGTGACTTGAAGTTGTTGGGGGGAAACCGTGGTACCGCCAGAGATGGAGATGTCCCTAATACTTCACTCACTCCTACAACGCAAGTAATGATGAATGCCTTGAGACAACGTGCTGCTCAAAGTAAGGGATTTTGTGCCTTGCTATCTTGTGATCAAGGACAAAAGTCTTGGGAGTTTCCGGAATTAGGACATGGAGTATTCACTTACTATTTAATGCGGGGAATTTTGGGTGAGGCTGCTGATTCATCTGGAATGATTGAAGCAGACGGACTTTACAAATATGTTTACCGCAAGACCCAGCAATATATAGATAAATTAAATCAGCAACTGCGTTTGATTAATCAACAAAAACTCAACCGTGGAGAGCGTCAATTATATCCAGAATATCCTCAGCAAACACCTAAACGAATTGTAGAAGGAGTAGGAGAATTAATTGTTGGATTCAAGCCAACAAAAGTTGAATCTTACAAGCAGCGACGTGCGGTTGTACTCGATGGACTTTCTAACAGCAAAACAACTATTGAGTTGAGTCGATTATTTGCTGGTGCTGGCGGTTTTGAAGTTGAGTATCTTCCAGGACAAGGTAAAAGTTTGTCAGAGATACGGAGAACTATTCAAGAATTGACTCGTTGGCATAATCATTCAGAAATAAAACCTTTTTTACTGTCTAAAATCGTCAATATACCAACATGCTTATTATATTTGCGCGGGCGCATCGAAGAAATTGAACACGAAGAAGCCTGGTTAGTTTTGAGTGATGGAACACGCTTGAGTCGTTCTTCCTTAAGACAAGAATTGCGCCGTGCTCAAAAAACTCAACAAATCATTATCTTAGATTTCATTATTTCAGATTCTTCTGAAGCTACTTCTGTGGAGAATTGGATAGAAGATTTGCAATGTGACACAGAGTATGGACAATGTTTAATAGCTGCTGCAACACTGGCTAAGCAACCAGAGTTATTTTCTCAAACGCTTCTAGAAACCCTTGTTGCAGCAAATTCGCAAGCTGGCTTATCAATTGTTAAATGGATTGCTCAATTACAAACCTTTTTCCAAAGTAAAGGTATTAATCTGCATGTTTGGCTATCAGGTACACAAGCAGTTATAGATATTTTACCTGGTAATATTGCCACGATTTTTCAAGATTTGCAGAAGCCAAAAGAAACTGAAAATGAGAAAAACAAACAGGAAGATGATGCTTGCGTGTTGCTGAACAAGCCTGACTTCAAATGGCAACACAACGAAAATTTATTCTCCAATCCACCTTCTCGAATTCCTTCCTTATCTTCACCAGAGCATTCACAAACGCAGAAGTCTTTTTCTCGTTCTAATTCTGATGTTCGTGTTTCAGCAACCAAACAATCCCAGCTAAATTTCCTTCCCGGTATTGATGCCAACTTTATTACCAAATGCGAGCGTGAGTTGGCTTATTCAATTGGTCCAATTGCTAAATTTGTCGTGAAAGATATTCTACAATCTCACCCGCAGATTTCCTTAACGGAGTTTATCAGTAAATTAGCGAAGAACATTCCCGAAACCAAACAAGCTTTAGAGTTTGAGCGGCGTATGCTCAGTCAATAGACTTCTGTAGAAAATAGCAGAAGCTACTCAGCTAAAAAGGTTTTTGATGTCTGCGGCTGAGCGCAATTTCAGACGGCTAATTACGATTTTTATTTAACATATTCATAGCCATTTCTAAACTGTACTTCATTCGATTGAACGCTTCTGCTAAATCTCCGACTTCATCTTTAGATTGTTTTTCAAAATTGGCATTCATATCACCAACGCTAACTTGTTCTGCCACATTAGCAATTTTTTTAATACGCAGTAGTACAGTCTTTTTCAACAACTGATTTACGACAATAAGGATAACTGTAAAAATAATCGCTACAACTCCCATCATCTGAACCCATGAGCTACGAGCTTTGCTCAAAATACTTGAAGCTGGAACATAAACTATTTGTGCTGCAACAATTTGATTGAGCTTCCATCCAAAACCATGCTCTTGTCCGTAGGTTGCTATTTGACTTTTTGGAGCTTCTTCAGGAGTGTTATGACAGCGCAAACAAGTCTGTTGTTCTATTTTAAAAGGTCGGGCGATATAAAATCGTTTTTCTCCAGAGAAGGTTCGGAAATCATGTCGGGGTTTTGAATCCGGCTTTTGAATAAAATCTTCAACGATTTTAGTTTCAAATTCGTCAGCTTTATCTCGCAAATTTGTTGGATTCAGTGTAGCGTCTTTGTAGACAAATTTTTCGTATTCTTTATTTTTACGGAAAAGTTCAAACACCTCTCTAACGGAATAAGATGGTATGGATTCTGCAATGAACTGCTGTTGAGTATCTAACTGCGGTAATAGTAAAGGTTGTACACGGTCGTTAGTATACTTTCTAACTGAGTTGACAATTTGCATGAGAATCTCGGCTTGAGAACTTACCTCATTCTCTGCATTTTTTTTAAATACATTTTCTAAAATTATTCCACTACCAAAAATACCAATAATAAAAACTATTATTAAGATGAGATTAACCTTATTTTGTATTTTCATGGTTTTTATTGCTGAATCAAAATTTTTTATTTTTTATATCATTATAACATTTTTGTAGAAAAATGATTTAATGCTTAATATTATTAGATAATAACAAAGTATCCCAAAAATCTTTGCTAAAAACCTTTGATGTCATCTCAACTTTCCCGACGTTTATTTCTTTTACAGACATTGCTTCTGTTCACCGCTTGTGCAGCAGAAAAAACATCAAATCAAGAACTTGAGTTAGTAATTGGCATGATTAGCTATGGAGATGGAAAACAAACGCTAGAACGATTTGTTCGCTTCCGTGAATATTTGGGTGCTAAGACGAAAGCAATTATTCAATTAGAGCCAACTTTGAATGAAAACATAGCCCTTGAGCGCATTCAGCGTGGTGCTTGGTCATTAGTTTTTGCTCCTCCAGGTTTGGCTGCAATTGCAAGTGCTAACTATCAATATTCACCAATTTTCAGTCTTGAAAACCAGGACTATCCACAAGCAATATTTGTTGTACGCGAAGACAGTCCTCTACAAAAATTAAAAGATTTACAGGGTAAGACAATTGCCTTAGGTCAACCAGGTTCCGCCACTGGATATTATTTCCCATTGCGTAATCTTTCCGGTTTCACATTGACAGAGATTTTATCTGCTCCTACACCAAAAACAGTGCTTGAATTGGTGGCACAAGGAAAGGCTGCGGCTGGTGCCATTTCGTCAACAGAATACAATTTTTATAAAACGAAATTAGGTGCAGCAAAATTTCGTATATTATTCACTGATTCTCAAAATGTTCCATCTGGTTCTGTTTTGATTGGGCCGAATGTCGAAATAAATCGTCAACAGTTGATTCGTAATTATATGAAAGATGCTCCTCCTAATATAGTTCAAGACGTTGGATATGTACCAAATGCAGAACCCCCTGACTATAAAAATATGATTTCTTTAATTAAGCAGCTAAAACCTATTGCTGAGCGTCTTAATTCCAAACCTGTTCGTCTATTTTGATGAACTAACCCAAACTAAAACGAATGCCTGATTTCCATCGGCAAACACGAATACTATTTGATAAATACAAATCAAAGTCTTGTGAGCACCGATAATAGCTACTCATCAAGCGCAAACATGAATGTTATCGTGTCTCGCCGCCCAATATCAATGCGAATACCTGGTTTTAACTTGTACCAAACACCTGGTATGACTGGATAATTGTTAATGTAAGTGCCGTTTGAACTGTTCAGATCTTGGATATAGTATTCGTTTCCGTCAAAACGAATCTGGGCATGAACACGTGAGACAAGTTCAGAACTAGGTAAATCTGAAAGATCCACTTCGGGAATAATGCGATTGCTGGACTTGCCGATATTAATGACCTGAAAATTATCCGGCAATTCAAAGACTCTGTTAGTTTGGACATGTAATAGCTGTGCAATAGATGTTTGTATATTTGTTGGAGATGCAGGTTGTGGTGGAATTAAAGTTGTTTCATCGGTGTTTACAGGAAGCTCGACCTGTACGGTTTTTGCAGTGAAATTGAATATTTTAGTTGTTAGGAAATAATTGAAAACTGCAAATGAAATAACGGCAAAAACGGCGCTGGAGTAAAAGACTGCTGGTAGTCCCCAAAATGTGATGGCTAAACTTCCAAGAAACGGACCAAGTGTTTGTCCCCATGACATAATTGAGGTATTTACCGCCATAAATCCTGCCCGAGAATCTTGTGCAGAAAGTCCTCCTAACAGTGCTTGGGAAGATGGAAGAGCGATACCTTGAGCAGCACCCAATAAAATCATTGGGATGAATATCAACCAAAAGTTAGGAATAATAGGAAGAATCAACAGCGCAACTGCAAAGAGAATAAAAGAAAGTTTGATGAGTTTAATTTCCGAGAGACTCTGAGTCAAGCGTCCCAATTGAGCAGCGAATAACGCCAGCGCAATTGACATACTCGTCAGGATAATCCCATTTTGCAAATCTGTTGTTTGGAAGTTCTTTGTCGCCAAGAATGGAATATAAGTTAAACATAAAGTTTGCAGCAAGAACAGAGACATAACTGCGAACAACAGCCCTAGTACGTGACGATTGTTTATGCTGTTCCAAGTGCTTTGTAGATAAGATTTGAGTTGAAATTTCTCTGTGTTCTGTGGTCTTCTTGGTAATCTTAGTGTCACCAGTACCAAAAATGCTATTGGAATGGCAACCAATCCTGGTAAAAACGTATATTGCCAGTTAATCTGGCCTAATATCCCACCAATAAGCGGAAAAAGTGCCCCACTCATACCAATCAAAGCGGCATTAAATGCCATTGCAGCGCCTAGTTTTCTGCCTTGGTAAAGATCGCTAAGAACGGTAAGTTGTAGCGGTTCTAAGCTAGCAGCACCAACACCCTGTACAAATCGCCCTCCTAAATGGATTCTAAATTGCTGTGTTACATTGGTCGTGAAATTAGATGCCCAGCCGCTTAACCCAGCACCAAGGGCAAACACCAGCAGCGAAGGAATCAGGACTTGCTTTCTGCCTAAAACGTCAGCTAAAATTCCAAATATTGGAGTAATAACCGCACCGGGCAACTGGAAAAGTGTCGAGATCCATGAAGCTTCCTCTGGTGTAACATGAAAAATTTTGTCTTGTATGGTTGGTAGTGCGGGGTTATAGAGGGTTCCCCCTAAAATTCCCACCACTGTCACAAGATTTATGATGTAAAAATTTTTATCTTGGAAGATGTTTGTTGAACTTTTCGGTTGGTTTCTTGTGCTTGACTGATTCATGGTTTGTGTTTACCCTCTCCTGACTAATACTTCGCTTGACAATTCTGGTAATTTAACTTTCTATCATAGGAGTGAGTGTCGCTATACATTCCATTTCCACTCGTGCATTTAAAGCTAAACCGGTTGCGGCTAAGGCACTTCTTGCAGGCAATCGTGACGGTGAGAAATAACTAAGATAAACCTCGTTCATAGGGTCCCACTCTTGTATATCCGCAAGCATTACCTTGCATTGAATAATTCGGTCAATTGATGAACCATGTCTCTCAATAATACGTTTAATATTGTCCATAGTTTGCTTTGTCTCAGCTTTTATTCCACCAGTGACAAGCTGCTTTTTCCCAGGGATGTTTCCGATAACCCCTGAGAGGTAAAGCATGTTACCAACACGTACTGCTTCCGAAAAGGGAAGATTCATAGATGTGGTCTCAGGAGAGGTTAGATATTCGACCGAATCTGGGGAATATGACATTTTGGCTGATTTTGGCTAAGTTTTGATTGTCTGGCTTCAATACTATAAGTTAAAGTAGTACCCAATCAGATCATAGTAATTAACGAAGATAAAAACTTCATTTAATTCTCCCTAAACCAGTGTCTAAAAATAATAGATATCTTTGAAAATAAGACGTAACTCCTTATTTTGCTTGAGTTCAAATCTAATTTTCGCAGAAGTCTATTATTGTGCTATGACATGGCAATGACTAAATAGATTCTTCTGGTGAAGCGGAACCACTTTTAGTTTGCCTTAAGCCATAGAGAATCACAAAACAGGCTAAAAGGAGAAAAGTGGTCATGAGTTTGGTAGGTATTTCGACAGCGGTCTCCAACCACGCAGGACCTTCGGGAAGTCCCTGTCCTGTCATCGGAAAAATCCTCACTAAAGCAAATGCTGCTGCCAGAATCTGACCAATCACACCAATATAAGCACTGATGAGAAACGACCAAAAACTTGCTCTAGCAATCCACAGTGGTAACTTGAGGTATGGATAAGATAAACCGATGATTGCTAAGAACATTCCCTGTGTGATTGAAAGTGCATGGGCTGCTAGCCCCGCACGTGGATTGGCATACAAAGGGATCAACAAGCCAAGGATAAATCCTAAGGTACAGAACAAAATACCATGCCACAGAAGACTGCGTTTAAAAGCCTCACTCTGAATGCTATTCATTCCAGAAGATGGTGGTTTTTCTAACAAATTAGATTCAGAAGTTTTCTCAAGGGTACTCATTTTTAACTCTCCATCTCTTTAAAGTAAAACACTATACAACACGGGTTGAGTCGTCAACCCGCGTTGTTATCATAATTTAAGTTATACGAGTTTAGGTTAGACAGGAGGACCACCTAATTTTTGACCTGTTTGCGGTCCGACAACTCCATCTGGTGTTAAGCCATTGTCCTGTTGAAATGCTTTAACTGCTTCTTCAGTGGCTTGATCAAATGTGCCACTAACTGCACTGGTGTCAAGATATCCCTTTGCAGAAAGGTCACGTTGCAGTCCTTGTACAAAATCACCTGTGGAACCACGACTTAAGGTTGGAGGCATACCCATTGTTCTATTTCTCCTGAATGAGTGACAAAATCAACTATTGTGTGAAATTGAGATTTCAAAAATAAGTAAGAAGTATGAAGTCCAAAAAGAAATATAGATTTGTGATTCTTTAACTTTCATCCTTCCTACTTTTCTATAGGGGAGACTTGTGAGTTTTATGCAGGAGGACCACCACCTAATTTTTGACCAGTTTGAGGTCCAACAACACCATCCACTGTTAGGTCGTTGTCCTGTTGAAATTTTTTGACTGCTTCTTCGGTTGCTTGATCAAATATGCCGTTAACTGCAGTCGCGTCGAGATATCCCTTTGCAGACAAATCATTTTGCAGTTGTGAGACAGATGCATCGACAGAACCAAGTTTTAAAATTGGAGGTGTACTCATTGTTGTGTTTCTCCTTGAAACTACATATGAATGAACATTTTGAAGCTCAGTTTTTACTGAATGGCTTCAATTCAGTGGCACATAGGTACTGTAAGCAGGCTACGTTACCAAAGCTTTTTATGGACGGGTTGACTCAACCTGTCACACGACATCCCACTCCACCTTTAGGTGTGAGTAACCACGGAATATCATATTTGGAGAGTGGGTTAGTTCTTGATTGGGACGCAGTCGCAGATTTGGCAATCTCTTAGATAAGATCTCCAGCCCAATCCTTGCTTCCCGACGAGCAAAGTGCGAACCAATGCAACGATGGGTTCCATGACCAAACGCTAGATGGTTGGGGGTAACCTCTTTAAAGCGTTCTAAATCAACACTATCAGCATTGCTGTATTTAGTTTCATCCCGATTGGCAGAGCCATATATCAAATAGATTCGAGTACCCTTGGGCAGCATGACTCCCGCTAGCTCAACTTCTTGGGTAGTTGTGCGAGTCATTGATGTGACAGGAGCATCATACCTTAGTATCTCTTCAAGAGCAACAGGAATGAGTGCAGGATTATCACAAATAGTTTGCCATAAATGAGGCTGCTCTAGCAAGTGTTTTAATGCATTCCCAATTAGATGAGAACTCGTCTTATGTCCTGCTTGTACTAACCCACATAAAATACTGACTAACTCTACCATGTTCAGGTCAGAGGACAGCACATTGCTAATGAGATCGTCTTGAGGTGATTTCCGTCGCTCCTCAATGAGACTAACAACGTAGTGCTGCATTGACACAAAACTTTGAGCGCATTCTAACTGACGTTCTGGCGTCATTGGCGTTGACAGCAACTCATCCATGTCATAGCACCACTTCTTAAGATCTTTCATCCTGTCTGAAGGAATACCATACATGGTGAGGATGGCTTCAAGCGGCAGTGGATAGGAAAATTGCCGTATGATGTCGGCGTGACCATCATTAACAAAATTGTCTACCAATCTGTTAGCAATAGTGTGAATTGGTCCTTCCATTGCCTCAATCCGCTCTGGTGCAAATACTCTCATGAAAGGAGCACGCAAGCGTTTGTGATCTTCGCCGTCACTATTCACCAAATCACGAACTTTGGGGACACCTTGCTTGAGGGCTTCAACTGTTTGAGGCGTGAATTTGATCACCGGAGCAAGAGTATCCATTGAAGAAAATCTTGCTGGGTCTTTAAGTACCTTTAAGATTTCATCATAGCTAGTCAGAACATAGCCGTTTAATAATGGGCTATGAAATAGCGGCTCTTCTTGTCTTGCAACTTTATAAAACGAATATGGATCGTCAAGTTGTGGGTTGACAAATGGTTGGTATTTTTCCCCAAGATGGGGGCAAGTTTTCTTTTCCGGTTGTGTTGAATGTTGTCCCATCATAGTTTCTATATTTATCTATTTTGGTTTTATTTCTATTGCTGACAATCATTCATTTTTGACAATCAATACTGAACGGGTTACCTTCTGGATCAATACCTTCGGCAATTTTTAACCCAGGCGAGGGAGAACGAATTGCGCTAAGTTTCACGCCGCGTTCTGTCAATTCTTTATAAGCAGCATCAATATCATCTACATGAAATGCTAAGAGTGTGGGTTTATCTGTACCAATTTGCTTCTGCATATTGCCGTGCAAAACCAAGGTACATTCACCTGTGATAAACTCCACCCATTGTTTATCAATACGTCCTTCTATACTTTGCCGACATTTGATTGTTAAACCCAATTTATTTTGATAAAAATCAATTTGTTTGTCTATGTCTGTGACGTAGACGAGAGCTTTTGTCAAACCTTGTATAACGTTCATGATGATTGTACCTTATTTGCAATTTTTTTATGGGCAGAGTTTGTATGATTTTAGATTTTAGATTTTTAATTTTTGATTTAGGCGTTGCTGATTAACGGTAAGGCGTGAAGGCACTGCAGAACTTGTGTTTGAGACATTTGATTTTTTTCTGTCATACTTACTCGAAAGCAACGCCTAAATTTTAGAGGGGATCTAAAATCTAAAATTTGTGAATTAAGCGATCGCAGGTTTTTTAAAACTAACGTGCAAATGATTAGGACCATGAAACACAATGTTGTTTGCCCACTCAATTTTTTCATCTGCCAAACGAAGCTCAGGCAAACGGTTGAGCAAGACATTCATGGCAATTTGACCTTCAGCACGAGCTAGCGATGAACCAAGACAGTAATGGATACCGCCGCCATAGGCACTGTGTTTGTTTTCTGCACGCTGTATATCCAGAACATCGGGGTTCTTGAATTGGCGAGGATCTCGGTTAGCTGAGCCAAGCATCACTCCTACGCTATCCCCACGCTTAATCAACTTGCCGCCAACCTCAACGTCTGCATAAGCCCAGCGTGTAACCATCTGGATTGGCGTGTCGTAGCGGACGAACTCTTCTATTGCAGCAGGAATGAGTTCGGGGTGAGAGCGTAACTTTTTGAGTGCTTCTGGATGTTGGAGTAACGCCAGTGCACCCTTGGCAATCAGGTTAATTGTGGTTTCGTGTCCTGCTGTCAGCAGGTGGGTGCATGTGGCGACAATTTCAAAGTCGCTCAGCTTGTCGCCCTCATCAGCAGCTTTAACTAAAGCTGAAATCAGATCCTCACGTGGATTGGTACGTCGTTCTGTGATTAAAGGCGTGAAATAATCGACGAATGATTGAGCAGCCTCGTTTGCACGTTGGTAGACTTCTGGTGGTGGTTGCAAACGAGAGGCGCTGGCATGTTGCATCGCTAGTGCCCATTCACGGAACAACGGCAAATCTTCGGGATCAGCACCTAGCATAATAGCAACGACCTTAGTTGGCAGAGGGAAAGCGAACTCCTCAACCAAGTCCAACTCACCACGGTTCTGAACTTTATCCAACAGATTGTCTGCAATTTCGTAGATGGCTGGACGGATGTTTTCAACAATTCTTGGGGTGAATGCCTTGCTAGCCAGCGATTTTAGTCGTGTGTGATTGGGTGGTTCCCGGAAGACTATCCAATTACTGACGAGAGCCAAGAACGCGTTATATGCTGTTGGCACTGGCGTGGTTTCAACATCTTCTCGTTCGTTCAAAGTCTCGCGACCAAATCTCCGGTCTTCGAGAACTTTCATGACATCTTCATGACGGAAGATGTACCAAGCACCAGGCAACTTGGGATTCGCTGATACTCCCCAATGAACGGGATCTTCCTCTCTGTAGCGACGATAGACGGTGTAGGGATCTTGGATAACTTCTTTTATAAACGGGTTTAATCTTTCAATTGTTGAACTAGACATTTTTTATCTCCAATAAAAAGTTTTGAATCAGGGGTTAGAAGTAGGGAATAGGGAACGCTTAACAGGAAACGGGGAAAAGAGTGTTTTTTTCATATGTTGCTTGCAGTTTCCTGCGCTAGTTAGAGATTTCTAACTTTCCAAGGGCACCAGTTGCAGGGGATTGCGCAGTTCAGACAGCATCTGTGTCATCTGGTTACGTCCGGAGTTAAAAACTTGCGCTACGGATAATCTGGACTCCAAACGTTTGACGTAATTTGTCAAATTGGGAAAGTGTTTGTAGTTGTAAACCATGCGCAGGTAAGCGAAGGTGGGGGCAGCAGCACAATCAGCGATTGTAAACTCTTCGCCTCCCAGCCAGGTACGAGTGGCGAGTTTTTCATCAAGCATGGCGATCGCTGTTTCCAATAACCGCTTTGCTTTGATAACCTCTTTTTTGCCTCGTTCCTCAACCGGACGTTGGGTATCAGCAAACAACGCCTCCCGTCCATTGTTAATGTACACATCAATCATCCGTTCCACCATCCGCACCTCTAGGGCTTCTTCTGAATCAACAGGAATGAGGCGGGATGTATTTGGAAAACGTTGGTCAAGGTATTCAATGATTATATTAGCCTCAAATATGACATTTCCTTTGTCAGTTACTAAGGTGGGTATCTTGGCAAAAAGGTTAATTTGCATATACTCTTCACGGCTTTCGGGGTCAAAAAGATTTACCGGAATCGCTGTAAAATCAACTCCCTTCTCGTACAGGGCGATTAGGACTCGTTGGGAATAAGATGATGCAGGAGCGTAGTACAGTTTCATGACTCAGTTACCCAGTTGTTATCGGTTGATAGTTATCCATACCGTCGGAAAAATGAGTTTATGCATTTTTTTTGTACTCGCGGACAAGAAAATTAGAAAACCGATAACTGATAACTGTTCACCCTTCGGGTTCGCCAGTCGCCTACGGCGGGAAACCCGCCTGCAGCGCTGGACTCACTGTTCACTGACTCAATGAGCCAACGACTGGGGATGACGAGCTAAATCATCAAAGAATTTGGCGTAGAAATCAAAGATTTCGCAGACGCTGTTGGGGATGGCTTCGCACTCACGCGATCGCTGTCCTAGTCGCTCAAATCGACGGGCAATGATTTGAAGTGCCACTTCTGGCGTCGGGATATAACTAGGAGATTCTATCTCAAAGGATGGTCCGGCTGTTTTACCGTTTTTGCCTGAAGGCATACTCATCAGCACTTCTCCTAAAGGACGCATCATACCAGTCATCACGTCAATACCAGCATTCATCAGCTTTGAGCGCCGCAGGCTACCAGTGGGCATTAACCCAAAGTGTTGTACCATAAGTTGCGTCATTAGAAAATAACTTTCGTTAAATATTTCCATGACTGCTCTGGTTTGGGGGACTGTCACAACGTTAGTGTTGTAATCTCGGTAATTTAAGGAGGGATTACGCAAACCAGGATAAGAGGGGTTCCACGGGGCTTTGCCTTTCGTCTCGCCATCACTCACCTGTTGATGAGAAAGTGCTTCAGCCAGACGACGAAATTGTTGATAGTGAGAACGCTCAAATTTTGGTGATTGGGCGTGACATCCTTCTCCTTGTTCGACAATGAGGTCGATCGCGAAAAGTGCGCTCTTGAGGTCGTCTACCTGAAACTGGTAATCTGGGTGAACTTTGTTAAAGTCATCGCGTATAAATAAACGATGTTCGCCGCCTACTTGACCCTTTTTGACCATGAATAAATCTGGAATATTCTTCAGCCCTTCCCGAATCTGGTGATACAGTTCGCTTAAAGAACCATAACCATGTAGGCGGTGAACTGTCGGATCCCCTCCTCCAGACTTGTCGTTTAGGTTTTCTTCCAAAAAGTCGGGCATCTCCAAACGCATAAAACGCTGTAGGGAGGTGGCGTTCAATGGTTCTAGGGCAAAGTCTACATCAATGGGAAAGCGTCCGTTGAGTTCCCTGAAGTTGGGAACTGCTGGATAAAAAGGTTCCCCAATTGCCATCAATATATTATTTACCATCAAAAAGTGAATCATTTCCTCGCGGGAGACTTCCAGCAGTACACCCCGCATCCCATAACTTCGGACTTCTTTCCCGTCGCCACAAGCTAAATGTAACTGTTCGGGAGTCCACAAACCTCGACGTACGTATTCCTCACCTGTGACGTAGTTAGGAACAGAGTATCCTGCATAAATGTATTGCAACATCACAGCAACTTCCAACTCCGCCGCCTGTTTCAAGGCACTTACTAACTCCTCGCGTGTCTGGAGTGTGCGTTGGCTACGCTTTGGTTCTGGAGTTGCAGGCGGAACATAGCCGACTCGCTGCTGATTTTGCAGAAACTTCAGCAGAAGCATCGACTTAGCTTGGGACATATCCCGCGTTGGCGGCATATAGTAAGTCTTATATTTGTTGCGGGGGTCAGACATCTGCCACATCAGACGTGCATAGGTTTCTACCTTGCATTGGTCAGCGAGACTAAAAACATCCACTTTCATGAACGAGAAACTTAACTCGTAGAAAGCGAGGACGTGTTCGTAAATTAAGTTAAAATCTACAGCTGCATTTTGAATTTCGTCCAAGTGCCAGTCATCACTTAACACCCGCACGGCCAAGAAGCCAGCACCAGACCAGAAGCCCAGTTTATCATCATTGTCGTAAGCAATTTCCGCTTCATCTAAGTTATGAGGGTCACAAGGTAAATCATCAGGGTGAGCAGATAACAGCACCCGTGTTGTTCCCGATCTACCACCGCGCACAGTTACCCAACCACGCCCCTCGTGATTGGTGGAAATTGCACATGTGGGGGTAAATTCTCCCTCAGAATTCTGCAACCCTTGCTTGAAGTGGACAATTTCCATTTCAGAGTTACGGGGAAAGTGGAAAGTTTTACCTGCGTTGGTAGGGTTACTTTCAAATTCGTAACGTAGCTGGGGGAATGCTCTTGGGTTGTAGAACTGACGCAGGTAGACAGACTCAACTTGAGTCGGGCGTCCCCGGACAAAAGACCGTACTTCTAACTCAACTGCATGGTCTTCACCCAGTTTCCAGTTGGGATGTTCTAAAAATAAAGACGCGTCATCTACCTGAAGATTGATTTCTTCTTCTTTAACAAGAATTTGCTGTTGTCCGTTAGCTGCTGTCTGGATGATACACAGACCTTGCTGTTCTATCTCGTCGCGCAGATTCTCAAATTCTTCTACTAGTGGAACATCTACAATTCCACTTTTAAGTTGATGCGCTTCCCGTTGATATTCTTCTTTAGGAATCCGTGCTATCAGCCGTTTGCTATCAACAGTACGTACTTCCAAATCACCGAGGTCGAGTTTGGGACCAATCCCATGAGTTGGTCCGGGTCCTGGTTTAGGGGCGCGTCCGACACAAGGTACGGCTGTGACCATATTTAAACTCACACCTTGGGGAGTCACTTGCAGCGTGAGGTTAGACATTTGTGCTGATTTGGTTTCCGACTCAGCAGCACGTCGAGGAGTGAGTAACCGTCCGTGAGGATAAGTGCTGAGTTGGTCTTTACACCACAAACCAATAGTTCCGTGCAGTTCCCAGAACGTTGGTAAGTCGGGTTGCACTGGTGCAGACATATTACTAATGCCCAATTGCACCACCAGTCCCAACACATCGTCACGATTCATTGCTTCCCGCAGTAAAGATACAGTTGGTGACTGGGCGACTTCTTCACCCCAGAGGAAATCTTTAGCATCTTTGGGGATAGTAAATTGATAAACTGCTGCTCGTTTAAACTCGCTGTTGAGGCAGTGTTCAGGTAATTCGCGGATATGATCGAAATTTTGCCAACGGGCTAACTGCATCCCAGAAATTGGTGCAGAAACCATATATGGAACTTCGTTGGAAGCACCAAGGCGTCCGAAAGTCAAGTGTCCCAACATGATTGTGTTTGTCCAGTTGGAAGCTGGATCGGACTCAAAAAAGCGGGCGCGATTGAAACTTGTTTTGACGTAGTCGTTATGGTGACCCCATAAATCAACACTGCGTCCTACTATTGGATCACGTTGGTCAATCTGTCCAAACTCACGTTGTGTGCTAACAATTTGTGCTTCGATGGAAAAGTGACCGTTACCGCCAAAATCCCATCCCATCGCCATACTGAAGGGACCATTTTCATCCAATTCTCCTTGCTGGTTAAACCGAGGTCCCAAATTTTGAAGGTATTCGTGGTACTCGGACGCCCCACGGTGGTCATCAAAGGGCTTACCATTCATGTAGCAGGTGTTGCTACTGACATCTACGAGACCATTTTTATGTCCTGTGGGGGCGTGGATGCGGGCAAAACCGAGTAAGTGTAGGCGGGGAAAATCTAAAATACTCATTTTAAAAAACCACTTTTAGGACTTTGGATAAAAAAGACGAAGTTAGGAAACAAAAAACACTTTACTGAATCATCATGTACATTTGGAAAGTCAGGAAGTTTGTCCGTTATCGGACTTGAAAGAAACAAAGATTTTGTTTTCTCGAACAATGCTGATTTCTGTTGCAAATGGAATATAATGTGAGATTTTCGTAAAAATTCAGCCTATCTGCAAAGCTTTCAGCCCAGATTTATGTTACAAAAACACATCATTGACAGCAAGCTTGTGAAGTATTAGTTTTCTTGATAAGCATGTTTTTTGTTATTTTTCATACATAAATTAACTCACTCTCATATTTACTTTTAGGTATTATTGTAGATACATTTTTATTGTGCTCCCTAATATATTGTGGTTGTTTCAAATACTACTATCGTGTTTTCTTTTGTTTTTCTTCATAAATAGCGCTCCTTGAACGAGTCAGGGTTGATAGCCAGAAAGTCACTAGAAGTATATAGAGTTGAGTGAATTCAACTTATGCAGTCACAGATTTAAAGGATGCGTAGGTGATGCACGGGGACGAAGCAGCCAAGAAGAGAAAAAAGCAGGTATGATGAGCGCTTGATTGTTTGATCAAGCAGGGTAAGCTCGTCCAGAACTCATAGGACTTACGCACCATCTGCTGTTAAACCGGGTTTCTTCGTTCGTCTTTGGTTGCGAAACAGACGATTTTTGGTAAAAACCGGGTTTCTTTGCCTAAGTCCTGACTCAAAAGCTATAAAATCTATAGATTTTGTGACATTTCTTAAATTATTTTCAAGATTTACAATTCTTTATTTTTGAATTTTGAATTGTTAAGTGCCCCCATCCAAACCTGTTGAGGGGGCGAGTCGAGATGATTAAGCTGCGGGATATTCCAGATGTTGATTGTTTTGTAGAGTCTTGACATTTGTCTTCTTGGTAACGGGGTGTTGTGTTGTGCTTTTCTTTAGCTGTCGGTGAGAAATAATATCGTACAAAGCTTCAAGTGCAGACTCAATAGAACCCTGAAGCCAAGCAGGATATTTAGAACAATGTTCGCCAGCAAAGAAGAGAGTGTTTTGCGGTCTGGCAGCTTCTAAGTAACTGATAGTATAGTTAGACTCATCAGACATATCATCACTCCAATGAACAGTGCATCCACCAGCACTCCACTCGTAATTACCCCAGGCAATAGAAGCTACATCTAAGACCATACCAGGAGTTTGAAGTTCTGGGTGAACTTTGCTAACAACGTTCTTGACGTAAGCGTGACGTTCTTGTCCAGACATCATTCCCAAGCGTTGTGCATCGTCCCCGATAGTATAACTTGCAAGCATCGTACTACCACGTTCGGGGTTGAATTTCACAGAAGGATAGTATGTTTGACGAACGCCATCACCGCTGAAGGATGCACCACCCTTGATACCTTGTTTTTCCCAAAAAGCTTGTTGTGTGTGAAATGCAACCTTGGTTGCTGGACAATATATAGTATTGTGGATTGATTCGAGTTTTCTGTCGTCAAATCCGCTCAACTCTATTTTCCGCAAGACTGAGAAGGGAATGGTGCACAACACATAGTCGCAGTGACGAGTATGCAACTGTCCATTTACCAAGTAATCCACTTCTACGTGCTCTTGACGTACGCGCAGTCCTACTACTTGTTGGTTGCACTGAATATTAGCTTTGATGGATGATACCAGACGCTGGATGAGTTGATCCATTCCGCCTTTGAGTTGTAATAAATCGTGACTGGTTTCAACTAAGATGTCGCCCAGAAACATATCCAAAGCTTTGCTGCAACGAGCGCGAAAACTTGGGTTATCTTTAATGAATCCCTGTAAGTCGATAGTTTCGCCGTCTTCGCTAAAGTAAGGTTCTAAATTCAGTCTTTCCAATTCATCCATTAAGTGTGATTTGAGATCTTGTTCCAAACTTTCACGCAAGTTACCAGGAGAAATAGTATCAATGATGGTTTTCAGCCATGCAGCAAAGAGTTGAGTTTTCTCGCTATAACGATTGTCTGTATAGATTCCTTGATAACGTTCTTGGAACAGCCGGGGCGCGTCTTTCATCCGGAAAATTTTTCCTTGGATGTTCATGAAGGCGTTTTGTTCTTCAAAGACTGTGACAAATTTGCAAAGTTTATCATCTAAGCCCATTTGCGAGACGTAGTGCAGTGTATACTTATGTTCGCTGGGAATACGCATTGCTCCCAGTTCTGCATAGGGTGCCTCAGGTTCATTACCAAAACGATGAGTCCAAACTCGACCACCGATACGTGGGCTAGCTTCCATAATATCTACTTGATGACCTAGACGTTCCAATTCGTAGGCTGCAACTAAGCCAGCAATTCCCGCGCCTAGAATGGTGATGTGCTTACTTTCAGGGAAGTTTGCCAATTTGCACATATCGAGCATTGTTGTGGTATCCATGTTCCGGTTCCTCCAGTAAATAAATTGATTTAAAAGTTTTATACTGGTCATAAACTTTTTTTATGCACTTGATGTGTGAACTTATCAGGAAGCATCTTCACTTGGGGAATAGGGAACGCTTAACGCTTAACACGGTTAATGCGCGCTTTATAAGCGATTAAGCGAACTTGATACTATAGATAATCTCACTGCGCCCTCGGGGACACCTCTCCACTCGCGAGTGCGCTTTGCGCTTACGCTCAAATTCGCTGATTAAAAAAAATTTTCTTTTTCATTTGGAACGACCGAATTCAGCGAAACAGCACCTGGTGAGGTCATTGAACCGCAACGCGCCTACCACTTTAGAAAAAAAATGTGTTTGTTCTGAGTTGGTGCTGCATAATCATCATTTTCTGCTGGTAATGAACTCATAGTTAATCAATCAAAGCTTAGTCCAAAGTAAGTAAAAAAAATAAGGAGATAAGAATATGACTTCATCACTCAGTAGAATTGACAGTAATGCTAAGAGCATACAAATTGATGCTAATCTTTTACTGATTGTTTCTATATCGTTAGTAGCAATAAGTGGAGTGGTTGGTATTAATCCAATCATGCCAAACATTGCTAAATCTCTCAATATTCCAACGCAAGAAGTTGGATTGATCATGACAACTTTTTTGATGCCGACGACAGTTGGAACTTTGATTTTTGGAGCATTAGCAGACCGTATTGGTAGAAAGAAAGTTCTTATTCCTTCTTTGTTATTGTTTGGAGTTGGTGGAATATTGTGTGCGATCGCTAATAATTTTCACAGCTTACTAGAGTGGCGCTTTTTAACTGGTGTAGGTGCTGCTAGCTTAGAGTCCTTAGAACTCACTCTCATCAGTGATTTATATAGCGGTAAAATGCTCACTACTGCGATGGGTTTTAACTCCGCAATGATTGGGGTTGCAGCTACAATTTATCCTCTGATTGGTGGCGTATTAGGAGAGTTAAGTTGGCGATATCCGTTTTTACTATCAATCTTAGCCTTCCCTGTTGCACTGTTGATTTCTAAGAATCTGAAAGTACCAACCAAGCAAAAAAGCACTGGAAATTTGAATTTCAGCAACTATATCAAAAATACCTTTAACAATATCAAAAATCCTCAAGTGTTTGCGCTACTGTTTGCGGTTTTTTCCCTCTTCGTCATTGAGTTAGGAACTTTCTATACCTATGTCCCGATCCTTGCTGGAACTCAATTAGGCGCTTCCGGAGTAGAAATTGGTATTATCATTTGCTGTCAGTCACTCGTTTTTTCCTTTGTTGCTTCCCAAGTGGGATTTTTGGCAAATCAGTTTTCAGAAAAAAAGTTAATCATGTTAGGTTTTCTTCTCTGTGGTTTGTCACTCCTGATTATGCCTGCTATTAATAACGCTTGGTTGCTAATCATTCCTTCTGTTATATTTGGTGTTTCTGTAGCCTTGATTTTTCCACCTCTGCAAGCAACGTTAGCAGGAATTGCCCCAGAAGGTTACCGCGCTGGATTTATGGCACTCAATGTTACAGTTCAATCACTAGGAAGAGCATTAGGTCCTTTATTCGCAGGTCTTGCTTACGGTGCTTGGGGAATACAAGGAGTCTTTTATGCAAGTGTAGTTCTTATTATCATCACAGTTGTTGTGTTTGGTTTGCTGCATACTTCTAAAAAATTGAGAGTTGTGAATGGCTAAAGCTGTAAAACTAATTTTCAACATGAAGCGTTTTTATTATGTTAGGGTCGAGAGAAATATAACTACTCGACCCTTTGCATCGGAAAAAACTATATATAAGTCCCGCTATCCCAGTGCTAGCCCACAAAGTTGGCACTGGGATAAATGGCGCTTTAAGCTAAAACGAAAATACCGTCCGAAGTGTACCTGTTACAATTGTGCCGTTGCTTTCTTGATTTCCAGCATGGGTAATCACTTGAATTGATGGTGTGACTTGGATCTCTCGACTAAACGGGAAGTTATAAAACGCCTCGAAATTAGTCTGAGTGGAATCCCCGATTTGATTGACAACAAATGGCTGACCGACAGCAACCCCAGCTAAAGCACCACGTGTAAATAAGTCTCGCACTCCAACGCCCGCCATCCAGTAATTGGGTTTGATGTCGCCAAAGTCGGTGTTATCAAAGTTACCGTAACCGTAGCGACCAAAAATACCAAACTTTTGTGAGAGGGTTAATTCAACATTCACGCCATAACTATCAAAACGGTTTTTAAAAAGTTCGCCACCACTGTATTGCAGACGCAAGGCAAAGGCTTTGGAGGGTGCGTATTCTACTTCTACCGTACCTTGATAGGTATCTCCAAAGAAGCCGCGATCGCCTGTAATACTGGGATCAATGGTGCGATCTCCACCAGCAGCACGAAATTGCCTGGAATATAAGATATTTGTGAATGGTGAAAGACCCTGAATGACTCCTGGTCCCTGTTGGAGAGGATTTGCTGAGTCTGTTGCAGCATACAAAGCCCGCACAGAAAATGCTCCATTACCTGGCTTCCAATCAATTGCAGCACCTGCACTCGCACCGTTAATTGGGAAAAGAACAAAGTTATTGACAAAAGCCAGAGTGCTAAAGTCTCGGAAGCTGAGGTAAGCGTAACTGTTGAAGTCAACAAAATCAGTCGGGAAAAAACTTGGACCAATAGTGACTTTAAAGTCATTAGCGAGTTGAAAGCTGTAATACAGTCTGCTGATTTCTATATCACCATTTGTGGGTGGCTTGACGGAGTAGTCTATAACACTACCAAAATTTGGCTCCAGCAAACCTGCAGTGTTGTCTTTTCCAGCATTCGCTGGACTAGCATCAATACCACTTCCAGTATCAAGGCGAATTTTGAGCAAGTCAGTTCCAAAGAAGCTGGTGTTTAAATCTACACCGGCTCGATACAAAACTGTAGTATTGGGTTGGCTGGTAATTGGATTAGCTGTCGGGGGTTGCGCGGGGTCAATGATGCGTCTACCATCAAACCCACCAGAATTCACAGAAATAATAGCCTGACCTTGTAGCTTGGTCGTTGTGGAAAATTGATTGGCTTCGAGTTCGGCTGTGTGTGCTTCTAGAGTATCTACTCTACCTCGTAAAGTTGCTAACTCAGCAGTAAAGTCTTCTTGTAGCTTTTGCAAACTTGCCAAGTCTTCTTTTCTCACCAAATCTGTTGTTGCGGTAGCTACGAGTTCATTGACACGGTTTAAGCACGCATTCAGTCCAGCTGCAAACTCATAACGCGTCATTGCCCGATTTCCCCGAAAGGTACCATTCGGATATCCTGCTATACAACCATAACGTTCAACCAGAGACTGCAACGCCTGAAATGCCCAATCGGTGGGTTGAACATCACTCAGTTGATTGACATTTGTCACCTGATTCATTCCAGATGTACTTTTTTTTCCCTGGTTTTGACTGACAAAATTTGGTGTACCACCTGAAGTGGGAGGCATTTGAGCCTTTGTTGAACATGTTCCTAAAAGTAATAAACTGAGCAGGCTGACTCCAGAAGCAATTGTATGAGTCAAAAATCTTTCGCAAACTTCAGTTTTTACAATCGTATTCTCAGACACTTTTTTCTTCTGCATTTCGTTATTTATTTTTGAGACCAAAATTCAACTTTTACTTGAACAAAAAATCACAAAGTAACACACTTTGGTTTAAAGTCCGGATTTCTCACCACGATTTCACAAAGACTTATCTGACTTGGATGAACGGTAAAATGAGCCATTCAACACTTTGTCAAAAATTGGTGCATTGTCAAGGGTGCCCCAATTTTTATCTGTCTAAAGCTTGTGAAAATTGCGATTGCATAACTTGTAACAAATGCGGATCAAAGTCTCTTAAATAGAACTTTTTCACTCACTCAAATACACATCTGGTGTAGGGGGGGCATTGCAATGCTCAACGCCAGATGCCTCTGTCGGGAAAGCCGTCATTCGCACTGGCTCCCCTACTTCTTTCGAGGGTATATTGCACCTGTATTTTTGTATTTTATCCAGTCGCAAACCACTGTAAGTTGAAAAAACTTGTTCAACAACAAGCTTATTATCTAATAAAAGTAACTGAAAAAAAAGCAGGCCAGGTATTGAAATCAAAAATTTGAGTATCTTGCATGAGGCTTGAAATAATTAGTAACAATTATCTATCGAACTTGATAATTTAAACCTATGAAAATAAGTTTGTAGTAAGTATAGCGCTTATATCAGTACGCTATGTGCTTACTACAAACCTTGTAGTGCTCTTTTACAAATCTATACAGTGCCAAAAGTGACACCCTAATTTATAACGGTGGTGCGATACGCCAAGCGTTAAGCCTCGGGCTTATCGCTTGGCAAAAGCGTGAGCTAGTACTCGACCACAGCAACTTTGATGAGTTAAGAACGAACCGCCAAAGCGCCAAGAACGCAAAGGAAGAGAAAGAAGAATAAATATAAAAATGGGTTTACCCCGCAAAGTTAGTATGGTGGACTACTAGCCTCCTGTAAACGTTTACTATGAAACTGACGGAGATCGCCCCCGTCAGTTGTTTTTGAATAACAATGTTTACTAGAAACCTGTTTCAAACCCTTCAAGACATTTAAAAAGTATCCAAGAATTTTGCAACAGTATGCACATCCTTGTCACCACGTCCAGAAAAATTGATCACAATTTTAGGAGAACCAGTCAGTTGTGGACAAAGAGTTTCCAACAAAGCGATCGCATGAGAAGTCTCCAGTGCTGGAATAATCCCCTCCAGTAGCGACACACGTTTAAACGCCTCCAACGCCTGCTGGTCAGTCACACTGTAGTATTCAGCACGTTCTATATCCTTCAAATAACTATGTTCTGGACCTACACCAGGATAATCTAACCCAGCACTGATAGAGTGTGCTTCTGTAATTTGACCATCCTCATCTTGCAGAACATAACTCATTGCGCCGTGCAAAACACCGACTCTACCTAGTGTCAAAGTAGCTGCGTGTTTTTCAGTATTAATTCCTTCACCCGCCGCCTCAACTCCAATCAGACGTACAGATGGTTCATTGACAAATTCATGGAAAAGCCCAATTGCATTTGAACCTCCGCCAACACAAGCAAGCAGAATATCTGGTAGTCCACCCCATTTTTCTTGAGACTGGGTGCGAGTTTCTTTACCAATGATTGCTTGAAAGTCTCGCACGATCATCGGGTATGGATGGGGACCTGCAACAGAACCTAAAATGTAATGGGTAGTTTCGACATTTGTCACCCAATCCCGAATCGCTTCTGATGTTGCATCCTTCAGGGTTCCAGTTCCTGCTTCCACTGGACGAACTTCTGCTCCCATCAAGCGCATCCGAAATACATTCAAGGCTTGGCGTTCCATGTCATGGACGCCCATGTATATCATGCATTTTAAGCCAAAACGAGCGCAGACTGTGGCGGTTGCAACACCATGCTGACCGGCTCCGGTTTCAGCTATGATCCGCTGTTTGCCCATACGTTTGGCGAGTAATACCTGAGCTAAGGCGTTATTAATTTTATGTGCGCCGGTATGGTTTAAGTCTTCTCTTTTTAAGTAAATTTGTGGTCCGGTTCCATCTGGTTTGGCGTAGTGTGCTGTTAGGCGTTCGGCATGGTATAGAGGGGTAGCACGTCCTACGTAGTCGCGTAGTAGTCCCTGTAGTTCATCCTGAAAATCTGGATCGTTGCGGTATTTTTGATACGCTGTTTCTAATTCCGAAAGTGCAGGCATTAATGTTTCGGGTACATACTTGCCCCCAAATTGACCAAATCTGCCTAATGCATCGGGTTGCTGAGTCGTTCTAGGTGTATCTGCTAACATGGAATCTGCTCCGTAAAACTTATTTTAAATTGATCACTTTCTCATTAATTTCCTGCTTCACCAAAGGAGTCGGCTCCTGATGCGTGAAATTTGGAACTGAATTTTCAAGACTTATGCTAAAACTATCAAAAAGTTCAATTAATTTCACTGCAGCAGGTAGAGAGAAAAAGATGAAAATGCGTAACTCCGAAAATATTACTTTCTAATTCCCGCAGTGGGGGTAATTGCTGCTTTCAAATCGGTACAGAAATCTTTAATAACTCGCAGTCCTTGGTTCGGTGTGTTTTCTCCCAAGCGTTGCACAAAGGCGCTTCCCACAACCACTCCATCTGCGCCCCAGTCTTGAACTTGATGAGCTTGTTCTGGTTGGGAGATACCAAAACCAACGGCTATTGGCTTGTTTGTGACGCTGCGGATTTCTTTGAGGACATCTTTTACGCGTGTATGGATTTGTGAACGTACGCCTGTGACACCTGTGACACTAACTAAGTAAATAAACCCACGAGATTGACGAGCGATCGCCTCAATTCGCTGTTTGGGAGTGTTGGGAGTGACTAATAGTGTGACTTCAATTCCTACAGCATCCGCACATTTCAATAAATTGTCTGCTTCTTCTAAGGGTAAATCCGGTACGACTAATCCCTTGATTCCAGAATCAGCAACTCGCTTGAGGAATTGTTGGATGCCGAGATTTAAAATTGGGTTGTAATAAATGAAGAGGATGATGGGCGATCGCACACTCTTAGTGGCTGTTTGTGCCATTTCTAAAACATGAGCTAGTCGAGTTCCCCCCTTAAGCGCACGAGTAGCAGCCGCTTGAATCACTGGCCCATCCGCCAAGGGATCTGAGTAGGGTACTCCTAGTTCTATGAAATCTGCACCATTGGCGTCTAATATTTTTAGGGCTTCGGCTGTTGTTTCCAAATCTGGATCGCCTGCTGTGATGAAGGGTATTAAAGCACATTGGTTTTTTGTGCGTAAATATTCAAACTGTTCTGAGATAGAAGTCATCTTAATTAAATCCTAAAAGTGGACAATAAGTTAATAGGGAAAAAGCAGAATCAAAAATGCAAAATTCACGATGAGGTCAAGAATGATTTTACATTCTTAATTCCTTGACAGCTTGCTCTAAATCAGCTTGCTTGACTAAAGATTCTCCTACTAACACAGCTTTAGCTCCCGCCTGAGATACAAAAGCTAAATCAGAAGATGTGTACAAACCAGACTCACTCACGATTGTAATATCTAAATCACTTAACTTTTGTTGACGTTCTACCAACAGGTGTTTTGTGATTTCTATGTCAAGGGTAAAGTTTTCCAAATTGCGGTTGTTAATTCCGACAAGCTGCACATTTGATAATGCCAATACTCGGTCAAGTTCAGTCAAGGTATGCACTTCCACCAATGGAGTCATGCCCAAATGCTGAATAATGTTTAGAAAATCTTGCAGTGTTTCGTCGTTTAAAATAGCAGCAATGAGTAGCACTGCATCTGCACCGTTGACTCGCGCTAGATAAATTTGGTAAGGATCTATAACAAACTCTTTGCAAAGTAGCGGCAACTCTACATTATTTCTAATGAGTCGCAAATTCTTAAAACCGCCCTGAAAAAATTTTTCGTCAGTTAGCACAGAAATACAAGTCGCGCCGCCTCGCTCATATGCTTGGGCAATTTTTACTGGTTCAAAATCAGCACGAATAACTCCTTTACTTGGTGAAGCTTTTTTAACCTCCGCAATAATGCTGGGAGGAGTAGAATTTTGCCGTATGGCATTCAAGAAATTTCGTACGGGGGGAGCAAGATTGATCTGAAGTTTTAACTCGTCTATTGGCAGTTGCTCTTTCATGAGCGCAACTTCTTGTTGTTTATGCTCAACAATTTCTTCGAGAATATGGCGCGGTTTGGTAGATGCAGTTGCTTGAGTTGATTGCTCGTGAATATTTAGCATTTGTTTATAGTGGTTATTAGTTCAACAAAGGGAGAGTTAATCCAAAATTCAGAACCTCACCCTGCCCTGTCGGGCATCCCTCACGCCAGGTGCTACAACGGGGGGAACCCCCGCAACGCACTGGCTCTCCTTATAAAGGAGAGGGAAAGATTTTTGCGTAGCTAAAGGCGGGGGTGAAGTGAAAAGCGATTAGAGAGGGTTATAACAGAGGTGATTATGCAAGCGCTGAGGAGGGAATTGTAGCCATGAATTCTTGGACTACATTTGTAACAATTGTTAAGCCTATTCCTCCTGCCAAAGTCATGATAGATTCTGGATGGAACTGAACGGCGGCAATTGGTAATGTGCGATGCTCAATGCCCATAATCACACCATCTGCGGACATGGCGGTCACTTTGAGTTCTGCGGGTAAGCTTTCCGGTAGTGCATACAACGAGTGGTATCTACCAACTTCAAACGATTGTGGTAGACCTTTGAAGGTAACAGAATCTGGATCAACAACAGATACCATTGATACTTTACCATGCTGGGGATAATCTAAAACTCCCAGTTTTCCGCCGTGTGCTTCAACTATTCCTTGTAAGCCCAAGCACACACCAAATATGGGAATTTGCCGTTTTTTACAGGCTGCGATCGTCTCTGCTACATGAAAGTCACTTGGTCTTCCAGGACCAGGAGATAATACAACCAAGTCAGGTTTTTCTGTATCAAAAACTGATTCAGCAAAACCATGCCGTAGTGTTGTGACTGTGGCACCAGTTTGACGGATGTAATTTGCTAGGGTATGAAGAAATGAGTCTTCATAGTCAACTAACAAGACACGTTTGCCCGCCCCTGGATTTGCTTGTTGAATGTCAAGACCTGACAGCCTTGACAAATCTGCACTTTTGTGTTCAACGACGCGAAGCGTTTGGAATAAGGCACCAGCTTTAGTAATAGTTTCTTGAGCTTCCGCTTCTGGCTCTGAGTCATAAAGAACTGTTGCACCAACTCGCACCTGTGCAACTGAGTCTTTCAGTCGGATAGTTCTTAAAATCAGACCAGTATTCAAGTTGCCTTTAAAACTCAAGCATCCAACGGCTCCACCATACCAACGTCTTGGACTGCGCTCATTTTGTTCAAGAAACTGCATGGCTGAGCGTTTTGGTGCTCCTGTGACTGTAACTGCCCACAGATGTGTGAGGAATGCATCCAAAGCATCAGCTTCTGGTTGCAGCACCCCTTCCACATGGTCTACTGTGTGGATGAGATGGCTGTACAATTCAATTTGGCGACGACCAATCACTCGTACAGAACCCGGCTCACAAATCCGCGACTTATCATTGCGGTCTACATCGGTACACATGGTGAGTTCGGATTCATCTTTACGCGAGTTCAGCAGCTTCTGGATTTGCGCTGCATCATCAATCGCAGTTTCTCCTCGACGGATTGTACCACTGATTGGGCAAGTTTCAACACGTCTGCCGTCAACACGCACAAACATTTCTGGAGATGCACCAATTAGATATTCTCCACCTAAATTAAAGAGAAATCCATAGGGACTGGGATTAATCTCTTTGAGAGTGCGGAAAAGTTCCGTTGGGGGTTTTTCACAAGCTTGAAAAAAGCTTTGACTGGGAACAACCTCAAATAAATCACCGCGACGGAAGTAATCGAGTGCTTTGGTGACTTGTTGTTCATATTCACCAGGCGCATGATCAGAGGTTTGAGTTACACTTAAACGCTGACCTCGGTAATCCATAACTTCACCCGTGCGAGGTAAATCCCGAGTGCTACCATTGTTGGTGACAAAATCATATTGCACTCTGAATGCCTGTTGCAGGTGATAGTCAACAACTAACAACTCATCAGGTAGATATAGTACCAAGTCTCTTTGGTCTGCTGAACGTTCCAGATGCTTTGGCATTTGCTCAAATTGGAAAACTAAGTCATAGCCAAATGCACCATAAAGTCCCAAGTTTTCATCTAGTGGACTGTGGAAGACAGATAATATCTCGCGAACAACACTGAAAACAGAAGGTTGTCTACTGCGTTCTTCTTCTGAGAAGAGACGTTCAGTTGGTTTGACAGAGCCGATAATACGCTTGTTCTCTTTATTAACAGCTTGAAGATATGGTTGATCCAACAGGTTCTGTGCTAGATAATCTAGCAGTATCTTGCCTCGCTCATTATGAGCCGTAATGGTAAAAGTGTTATCGCGGGTAACAAGTTCTAAAGGTGGATTAACAAAACCGATCGCCCAGCGTTTGTAGCGTCCTGGGTATTCATAGCTACTTGCCAACAACCCTCCGCGTTGGGAATCCAGACGTATCAAAACCTCATCAATTGCCGACTCTATAGAAGTATTCGTTACGGAGCGTGATACAAATATTCCACCTTGAGTTGTGTAGGATTGTGCGTCAGAATACATAGATATGACCCTCTTAAAGTTTGTTTAAAAATCATCACCAGAATAATTTGACGACTTGCTGAGAAAGTTGAGTGCAGGACACTGTTTTTCTGAGTGATTGTTGGTTGACAGCAACTACCCGATATTAAATAGATGTAGTTCAATTTGACTTATGCAGTTTTGAGAAGTAAATGCTTCTGGAGCGTTCAGTATCAAAATATCTATTGCGCCTATAGTCATTTTGGTATCTACAAAAGATTTGGTTAGAAATTCAGGAGTTTTGTCAAGTTGTTGTCGGTATTAAATTTCTTAAGATTTAACAGCAGTGTCAATTATAGTTTTAGAATGAGAAAATGCGAGTAAATTAGTTTGTGCGTATTTTCCTACTGTATTTCTAGTCAAGCTGAAAGAATAATACGCACACATGATTGCCTTAACGAAAGAATTTCAGAATGATTAAAGAATCTCAGGTAGGCAAATCGATGAGTCATTGGTGTAAACATGATATTACCTACCCTAGAAAAACCACTGATGATTGCTCAACTTAGACACCTACAGTCGAAAGAGTTTTGGTAGCAAATGGTGTGGTTGTGAAGGCAGACTTTGTTCCACGTCCGAAGAATTGGGCAAGGGAAGCAAGTTCCTGCATGAGTTCGACAAAATCCGGTGGTGTTAGAGATTGAGGACCATCTGATAGTGCTTTGGAGGGATTGGGGTGAACTTCAATCATCAAGGAATCTGTACCAGCTGCTATAGCTGCCTTTGCCATTGTTGGTACAAACTTAGAGTAGCCGGTGGCATGACTGGGATCAATCATAATTGGCAAATGGGTCAGTCCACGCAAGACAGGTACCACAGATAGATCTAGAACATTCCTTGTATATTGCTTGTCAAAGCTGCGAATTCCGCGTTCACACAAAATCACATTTGGATTACCAGCAGCCAGAATGTATTCAGCAGCCATCAACCATTCTTCAATTGTTGCAGACAGCCCCCGCTTGAGCAGAATTGGTTTACCAGTAGCGCCTGCTTTCTTCAGTAGGGAGAAGTTCTGCATATTGCGGGCACCAATTTGCACCACATCAGCAACTTCTGCAACTTTGTCTAAGTCCGCTGTATCCATCACTTCTGTGATAATTCCTAGTCCAGTGACTTCGCGGGCTGTTGCTAACAGAGATAAAGCGCTTTCGCCATGTCCTTGGAAAGCATAAGGTGAGCTACGAGGTTTGTACGCTCCTCCCCGGAGAAACTGTGCACCAGTGGCTTTTACGACTTGTGCTGTTTCCACAATCATTTCTTCATTTTCGACTGAACAAGGTCCAGCGACTACAATTAAAGGATGATTTTGACCAAAAGTGACTGGACCATTGGGAGTTGGGACAACGACTTCGCTTGGTTCACCATAGCGATATTCTAACGAAACCCGTTTGAAAGGCTGTTTCACGCGAACCACCTGTTCGATAAATGGACTGATTTGTTGGACGTGTTCTGGAGAAATAACACTTGTATCACCCACCAAGCCAATGACAACTTTGTCTTTACCAATTACTTTTTCGATTGTTGCGGAATACTGGCTCAGTTCTTGAATGATTCTTTCGATTTCAGATGCGGGAGTTTGGGATTTGATGACGACAATCATTTTCTTTACCTCATGAAATAGTTTTGGTTTTGGTTTGTGTCTTTGTCCGCCGTAAGTTTGTTTGGCGTCTTGGACTCGTTTTTTGCTTCTGCATTTTGATAGGGATGAGGGTTGAAGGTTTATGCACGCTTGTGTGAACTTTAAATTAGTTTTGATCGCCAAAGGCGAGAAAAGCGTAAGGATTCAGGTTAAAGGCAAAAGACGCGAGCTTAGCCAGAGCCATAGGACGCTAAGAGCGCCAACGCGAGTGCGAACGGACACCCCTGTGGGCAGGTGACACCATCCTCATAGATGAACAGGTGCATGAACAGGGAAAGTTTTGGATCAGCCGAAGATTTTTTTCTCGTTCCCAAGCTGAGCCGGAGAACGAGCGCTGGCATGTTTTTTGTTGCCAGAAACGCAAACGACAAATCCCCAACTTCTTCAAGAAGTCAGGGATCTTGTTTCTCACGAATATTTAGGATTGCTATATGTTTAAGCTATTGGGTACATTCGAGGGTAAAAGAAAGGTGTACGGTTCAAGCCGGTTTTGATTCCGCTCATGAATCACTTGCTCAATTTCTTGTAATTTTGTCTGGAATTGCAGCAAAACCTTTTGAGCGCGGACATCAACAAAGTTCTTGTCTGGATAGCCCAGACGATTTGGCAAGAAAACAGTGAGAGTTTTCATCAACTCCAATTGCTTTGCCGCTAGCTTTTGTGGAGGGAGAATCTTCAGGATTGTGGCTTCATCAATTTCTTGATCACGACTGGGAGGGGGCGCATACGTAGCTAACGGCATGTTGGGGGCAAAGGCGATGTAGTCGTATTGGGGATAGTTCACCGCACCGTGCTGGGGTCCACTAATAAAAATAAGCTGGGTGGCGATCGCCACTAACTGTTCGACACTCTCTAGTCTACCATTAGCCACTAATCCTTTAACATTACCCCCCTCTGGAGATATTAGTTTCCGCACCCAATTCTGTAGCTCTGTATCTTCCAAAATCTGGACTGGAGATGTGTAGTACAGCTCTAGGTAATCGCTAACGTAAGACTCAATAGCTCTCCACAATAATAAAGCATCATCCCGGTAGGGGTAATCTGGCAAAAAGTTTTCTCCCTGTTCGTCAAGATCGGTTTCTCCAACTCCTCGCCGACTTAGCTCTTTAGGTAGGGCAAACTCACTGAAGTTTTCGAGAGATTCTTTGATAGCTCCTTTAATAACACTGATGGAGGCTTCCAAAGTTCCAGCTAACAGAGTATCTGCATAGCCACCTGGGCTGATCAATTGTTCTCGTGCCAGTTCATTGATTGCCAGAGTGAATTGAAAATGGGGTTTTAGTAAGACTGAGAGGGGATGATTGGGCGCTAGTTCATTAGCAGTTGCCATTACAAACGGTTCCAACATCAGATGGGTTCTTCCCAGATGGCTGATGGCTTCGTGATAGTTACCATCTGCCATTTGAGCAAAGATTTTTGCCATAAACCAATGCATCCCATCAATTGGTGTATAAATAGGATTTTTTTCTGGATCAGGTTGTTGATTGAGTTGAATGGCAATGGGAGCTAAAGTACCACGATAATCGCCATAACCTACAGGTTTCCAGCAGTACAACACCAACGGGGCAGCAATGGTTTTTGTTCCTTGTTCGTATGTTCCTGGAGTTAGTCCATCAAGCCCTTTGTAATTGGTGAGGAAGATTCTGCCTTCTGCGATCGCCTCTGCCAGTGTCTTTTTAGTCAGCATGATTTTTTGAAAGATGGCATCTGTCACTGGAAAGTTATCAGGCAATTTCTCAATGACGCGCTCAATCACCATCGGATTCGCACCACCAATGCGCTGACGAGCAAAGACAGTATCGTTGCGGAATGTTTGCAACGTTGAGGGTTTACGCAGGAGTGGAAACATTTCCTGGTAATCTTTTAAGCTATCGAATGGATCGAAAACATTATCGATATTGGTTGCTAAGGTATTCGCGATTAATGATATTAAGCCCTGATCTCGCTCCAGTGAGTATTTGAATGAGAACATTTCTGACTGTGGCAATTTTTTAATCAACAATATCCCCGCAGTTTCGCCGTATTGATAATCTTCTCGCTGGCGGGCGATCTGTTCATTTCGCTGCTGCTGTTGTTCAGGGGTATCGTCTTGAGGTAAACTTGGCTGAATCATCGAATTAATCTTCCAATTCTAAATAGCTTGACAATGTAAGTAATTTCATCTGTAAATTTTTCATTCATGATGATCTCAAGGCTTTATCAAAGATTCACACTTCGATTGGCTCATGGTTTGTTCTCCTTTGTAAACGTAGTCTTGTGCTCGAGTATTAATGGAAGTTTGATTATGTGAGATCAGTACTACCTCTTTACTAAAAGGACGTTAAGCTTGTTTACTTTCCTTGTCTTATTCATAGTTGTAAGCAAAATCGACTTATGCACTCTTGAGATAGAAATTGAAGTGAACTACCTAGCATCAATCTTTCGAGTGGTTGTGTTGAGGTTATAGCGTTCCTGAGAACTTCTATAGTAATCCTATTTGATTTGTAAGAATTAAAAACGACAGATCCCCGACAACTTCTACGAAGTCGGGGATCTTATTTATCACGAATATTTAGGATTGCTATAGAAAAGAATATGTCCCGTTAAGCTTGCGCTATAACGGAACAGAATATCACAGACTTAACCGTTGAGTTGAGCAATTCCCACAGGACAAGCAACATTTGTCCCGCCTAATCCGCAATAGCCATTGGGGTTTTTCGCCAGGTACTGCTGATGGTAGTCCTCGGCATAGTAAAATTCAGGAGCATCCAGAATTTCAGTGGTAATTTTTCCATAATCTGAAGCACTGAGAGCTTTCTGATAAGCTTGTTGCGATGCTTCTGCTAGCTTTCTTTGGTTTTCAGAATACACGTAAATTCCTGAACGGTACTGAGTACCCACGTCGTTACCCTGACGCATTCCTTGGGTGGGGTTGTGGTTTTCCCAGAAGACTTTTAGTAACTCGGAATAACTAATGACTTTGGGATCAAAGACGACTTGTACCACTTCATTGTGACCTGTGCGTCCAGAACACACTTCTTTATAAGTTGGGTTAGGAGTGACACCAGCAGCATAACCAACTGCTGTGCTGTAAACTCCTTCTAGCTGCCAGAATTTGCGTTCTGCACCCCAAAAGCAACCCATACCAAACGTTGCAAGTTCCATTCCTTCTGGAAATGGCGGCTTGAGCGGATGACCGTTAACATAGTGACGAGCCGGTACTGGCATTTTTTCTGCTCGCCCTGACAAAGCTTCTTCAGGAGTGGGCAGGCTTAATTTTTTACCGAATCCAAATAACACCATTGATTTTTACTCTAGCTTTTTATGAGAGTGTTCTTTACCTTACTTAATATTGTACAGATACTGGTTGTAGTAGGGAGCCAGTGTGGTGGGCGGGTTTCCCGACTTGTAGCACCTGGCGTGCTCTTGAATTCCGCCGAAATGGGTTAAACAACGGCAGGATCACAAACAACTGAAACGCAAGCATGTACCAAAGGTAGCAAAGGACCAAGCTGTTCTTGCCCATTAACCGCTAAATCGCTATGACATAAATAGACTCTTTGGGACACGCGAGCAAGCAAATCTGCCAGAATTGTTCGCAGTCTTTGTTCTTCTGCCGATTTTTCATCTTCTACTGTCCAAGGTTCGCCCAACCTTTCTTGGAGGAAGAATGGTGCACCGAATAAAGTTGCCGCACCGCCTTTTGCCCACAAAGGCGAACCTGTATCCACCCAGAACTGCCAACGGTGAGACCGTCTAGAAGAGCGATATTGGAAGATGGTAGCCAATGTGACAGCATTTGATTTGGGCCCGATCGGATGAACCGGGTAGGGATTAGCGGTAATGGTACCACGCCGCAGTAGTTGGATAAATTCGGCAATTGTTGAGTGAGGTGAAGTGCTCTTGTTTTGAGTTTCCTCTTTTAATGGGGGAGAAACAGAGGAGGTTTGCCGCAATCTCGTATCAATTTCCCAGTAGTGCTGTGCGGTTTCCAATAGTTCCCGCAGTGCCGCCAATTGGTCGTAGGGGAGATTGTTGCCATTCCACAAGAAACGCTGAATTGCCCTATCTAAAAGAGAAATGGGACTGGGAATCAAGCGCAGTTCTTGTTGTGTTTTTTGGGTTTCTAACCACTCCAATATACTACCATAAGCCGTGGTTGCTGCGTAGCCCAGTCTATCCCAGCGGTCAAACGCCGTGACAGGTAGCAACTTGGGTTGGTCTGGATGGGGTACAAAGCAGTAATCTGCTATCAAGCCAGCGCGGACGGGGTCAATGTGGGGAAATGAGGGGGAAATTTCTGCTTCGATTCCAGAAACTTCCTTGCTTAACACAACTAACATCTCTGCCACAGCATCGCGGTCAACTAAGCGTCCTAAGCCGGGATAAACTAAGGCAAGAACGGTGAGCAATCCTCTGATGATCGGCTAACTTATCAAGGGACGTTGGTCGTTGAGAGGTTGGACTTGGATGTTTTGCTTAGTGAGGATTTCTGTGAGGGTGTAACGGGCGATCGCATCTAAACCTGGTGCAATGATCGCCACTTCGTTTGGCTGTACCTGCTTCTCCTTAACAGCTTTAACAATCACCTCTGCTGTTTCCCGCAATAATTCGGCGCGGGATCTGGTTTGAATGGATTGGACTGCTGCTGGTAAGCTTAAAGGCATGATCTGTTCTGTTATCAGCTCCTGCATCGGTATGGTGCTAGCTTCTCCAAGGCATGAAAAGGGACGCTGAGTCAAAACTTCTTGCCGACAACGTGCTGATAATCCTTCTAAATAATTGGGGTCAGCTCCTAGTCCCAAACGCACTACACTATCGGGATTGTAGCTAAATGCCCCCACTGCACCGTTATTTAGAAGCAACTCAAACAGGTGACGCGATAGGGCAGGATAATCTTGGACATCATCAGCCAGCACTGCTTGATAGCGTTTGCTAAGCTGTTGCTGATAAATTGGATCGCTTAAGAGGTATTTGCCATAAACTTCGGTCATGATTCCATAGGTGAGAAATCCTCTTTCTAGACACCAGTTACGCCAATTGAGTAGTAAAGATGTTATGAGTTCAGGTTCTAGGTTTGTACTATTCTCTTGCTGAGCGATGGCGTTGAGCAAAACGTCATTAATTTTCTCACAGGCTATGCCACTAGAAGCCCCTAGTTGCAATAAATCCAAGATACGACGTACTAATCGGTACTCCGGTTCTCCCGCGCGACGCAAAATTCCCTCGTCCAATTGGGAACGCCAAAGTTTGGTTGCTAGTTCCTGTTCAGTTTCTGGACGCAGCCGTACTGGAAATTGCGCCTTTAACTCCAATAACTGAATAAGCAAAGGCCAAAACAAACTCACTTCATCCTGAATAAAGCCCAAGGGTGTCTTGCAACGTACTGGATATTTTCCGGAAGTGGCTGTAACAATTTTATCCGCTAACCCCCGACGATTTTCATCATTGGCTGCCAAAACTAAGACTCCTGGTTCTGTTTGATGAAGATACAAGGGTCTTGGTATATTCTCGCTATTTTTTTGCCCTTGGTTTTTCGTATAATATGACTCTTTGCAGCTAGTTTCACTCAACACCCAATTACAAAACTGCTTTACCAAGCGAGCAGTCTTACCACTGCGGCTAGGTCCTGTTACCCAAAGGGAATCCCAAATCATAAATATCTCCTTGGAGATTTTTTCAGACACTTCGTACGTTAACTTAAGTTTAAGAGTCACAAAAGTATGCTGGATGATTGCCAACAATGATTATTTCTATTTTTCGCCAAAAAATATACCCTTTTTTAGTAGCCTCTTACAGATGGTACTTACGCACCTCAGAGCGTTCTCTAGACGAGGCTTACAAAGCGGCATTGCAGATTAAGGCAATAGAAGATAAAGATTTCGATGGTAATAAGATAGACATTACATCAAATAAGTACAGCCGTAATGTCATGGATTATTTTGAGTCATACCTAAAAAAACAATTAAAAATTGTCCGAATGCGGCTAACAGAATTTAAGGCAAGCCGTTTTTTTCTGAGCGAATCTAATCAAAAAGCTGCAAATGAATTTGGTATACAGTTTCCACAGCCTTCTGTGATTTTACAAAAACTCACATTCATTGATGAAATCACAGCAAAATACACCAATTTGGACGAATTACATTCCCAAGTTCAAATCAATAAAGATAATAGTTTAATAAGAATACAACCCTCAACTAATCAATTAAAACAACAGAATTTCTTAACTCAGAGATTAGACAATAATATACCTCAAAATAAGGCAAATACGACAGGAGTTGTACCGCGTTCTATTCTTAGTACTTTTACTCGTCTGCAAGTTGAGTTAGACCCCCAAGCAGAACAAGATGTCGTTAAAAATTTTCGTAATACACAAAGAAGAACAATAATATCTGTCAAATTTCTGCTTCTGCTTATTATAGTTCCTATTTTGACTCATCAATTGTCAAAAGCTCTGGTTGTTGGACCGATTGTTGACCGTACTTTTCATAAAGAATCTGCGAATGAAGCTGGTCTGTTCCTGAATTTTGAAATGGAAGAAGAAGCTCTAGAAGAACTAGAAAAATTTGAAGAGAGAATAAAATTTGATAACTTGCTGCTCAATGGCGAACCATTATCTCTTGAGCAGATGGAAAATCAGATAAAAACAAAGGCTAATGAGATTTCTGAGGAATTTAGTAATAGTAGTTCTAATGCCCTGAAAAATGTTTTTGCTGATATATTGTCTGTGATTGCGTTTTCCTGCTTGTTGCTTGTTAGCAAAAAAGAAATAGCGGAACTCAAAGATTTCTTTGACCATATTGTCTACGGTCTTAGTGACAGTGCCAAGGCATTTATTATAATTTTGTTTACCGATATTTTTGTGGGTTTCCACTCTCCTCATGGTTGGGAAGTTATTTTAGAAGGTATTTCGCGCCATTGGGGATTGCCAGCAAATCACAGTTTTATATTCCTATTTATTGCTACATTTCCAGTTATTTTAGATACGATCTTCAAATACTGGATCTTCCGTTACTTGAATCGTGTATCGCCCTCTGCTGTTGCTACATATCATAATATGAACGAGTGAGATAGCACTCTTAGAGGATTTGTGAAAAAACAAGATGTCCAACTTTGTAAGAATTGTCGGACATCTGAATATCAATTCTCCAAAAATAAATTCATGGGGCTGAATGCCTGACAATTGGCAGTTGATAACTGATAATTGAAGGGTCATCAGTGGTTACGGGTAAGATGTAAGCAATTTTCATCACACCCCTATGTCACGCAGTTTAGAAAAAATGATCAAAAAGACATTTGTCGCAATGGGGCAAAGTGCCGTATCCTTACGAACTATAAGCCGAAAGCTTGACGCTGAGCGTATCGCCATAAGTCTCCCTATAGCCCCTATAATTGTGTTATTACTTATGCAACCTTTCGGGCATTTAGCACTGAGTCCACCACAGTGTCGGGTGACAAAATGGCAACTACCAGTATCCTCTCAAGCTCAATTACAGGATAAAATTGTTCAACCGCAAACAGCGCCATCTCCATTAGTACCCATTGCGAAGTCACCGTTTCCTTGTTGCGAGGGCGATACTTCTTGTTTGGATGGTCAATTATGGGGCGAAAACAGTGAATCACCAGATAAAAAGGCTTTGTTGACGGCTGTAGATCGCAGTTTGCAGTACCTTTTTTCTAGCGATGCGGCGGGGGTGTATCAACAGTATCCTGTGGTGGGAATGACACGCGATCGCGTTATCAAAAGTTTGCAAAGATTCCGAGAACTGGTATTAAAATCTAAATCTGCTGTGGAACTTAATGCAGCAATAGCAAAGGAATTTGTTTTTTACCAGTCAGTGGGGGGAGACAAAAAAGGCTCGGTGCTGTTTACAGCATACTATGAACCAGTTTATGCTGCTAGTCGTGTTCCAACTCCAGAGTATCGCTATCCTGCTTATCGCATACCACCTGATATTAGCTCATGGCAAAAACCTCATCCCACACGCTTGGAACTAGAAGGTGCCGATGGGTTGCAAGCTTCAATTGGTAGATTGCGGGGGTTAGAGTTGTTTTGGTTTCGCGATCGCCTAGAACCGTATTTAGTGCAGATTCAAGGTTCAGCCAAACTTCAGCTTACTAATGGCACTCAAACAACAATAGGTTATGCTGGTAACACCGCTTACAACTACAAGAGTATCGGGCGAGAACTGGCGAACGATGGTAAGTTACCGCTTGAGGGTTTGACCATGCCGAAGATCCTCAACTATTTTCAGAAGTATCCACAACAGTTAAATGTTTATATCCCTCGCGATCCCAGCTTTGTGTTTTTTCAAGAAAACCACGGTGCACCCGCCGAAGGTTCTATCAAAGTACCACTAACAGCAGAACGCTCTATTGCAACAGATAAATCGCTTATGCCTCCTGGTGCTTTGGCGTTGATTCGTGCTCCCTTCCCTTTTGTTAATTCTGTGACTAAACAAATGGAGCATCGAATTGTCAGTCGGTATGTTCTTGATCAAGATACCGGAGGTGCAATTAAAGGTGCGGGGCGAGTAGATTATTTTTTAGGTTCAGGTAAGATAGCAGGCGATCGCGCTGGTGTGACTGTTAGTCATGGGCAGTTATATTATTTGTTGCTTAAATCTCATCAATAATAGTAATTATTAGTCAGACTTTGTAAAAAACTAGGTCTAGAGAAAGAATTCCAATACAAACGGATTTGATACAGAACGCGCTTTCTATCTAGTTTTTAGACCTAGGTTTTGTATTTTATACTCGTTGCAAACTGCTGTATTTTTGTTGTCTAGCAAGAGTTTGCTCTCTAACACGGACTTTATTTGTTTAATCATGACTTTAGTCATGGGTTTTGGACAATCACTAAGTGTTACTTTAATATCAATCCTTCTTTAGATAGAAATTTGTGCTTTTCTTTTTAAAGAAGAGTTTATACATTTCATTTATAAAAATCAAAACACTTCATAAATTTTTATTAGTTGATTGAATTCTTTTATGAGATATTAGTGATATCACGCTTATCACTTTGTTATTTTTATAACTTCTAGGTGAGAAGCATTTATTAACTTTGTAAAAATTCAAAATATGATGTTACATTGACTGGAATTTTGGGTATAAATGACTTTTACTCTTGTTTGGAACTACAAAAATTTATCTGGCGTCTTACGTAGATAGAATGTTAGCCACTCAACCAAAAGTTGATCATCTTAGCCAGACAGTAGAGTGGTGCCAAAGCTAGTTTATATTTCTCATTGATTGTGCGTAAATCCGAAATACTATCTTTTTAGTTTGTATATAAGTATATTCATGACTCAGTGAGTCTAATATCTTATTTCTCCGCAATATATTGATAGGTTAATAATGGGGTTTGAAAGTGTTCAGGGTATTAGTTGATGCTGATTTAATATTAGAGGCTTTGATGAATCGTAATAACTCTGTAGGAGATGTCAGTGAGTTATTAGATAGAGTACATCCGTGGGTTCAAATGTACATAACAGATATTGGTTGGCAAAAAATTCACACATATGCAAGTCGTTTGCGAAATACAAATATCGCTGAACTAGTGATTAATTGGCTGCAAGACAAAATCCAAGTCTGTACTATCGATCAAACTATTCTCCAACAAGCACGTTTTTCACCTCTTCAAGATTTTGAGTCTGCTGTAGAACTCGTTTGTGCCACGGATGAAAAACTGGATGCAATTGTTACCCATAACTATGATGATTTTGCCCAAGTACGAAATAAATTTTGGATTTGGTCTGTTGCAGAATTATGGATGCGTGCAAATCTGGAAAGCCAAATAGGTACAACTAGATCTATATTATAGTAATTCAAAATACCCTACCCTACAAGAAGCCACTACGGGGTGTAGGGGAAGTCTTATACCTATAGTACACTCCCTTGACGCGCTTGTCGGACTCGTGTCAAGGGAGGAGATACGGGTATGTCTTTCGTATGGTACACCAGCAACAGATCCAAAAAATACGAAAAAACTCGCTACTAGTCCGCAAGCCAAAGAGCGATAGTTATAAATAGCAGAACCTTTACAAGGCAGCCATTAAGCTATTGGGGCGAATAAGTGACTACGAGTTCGTGTGCTTGTTTATAGATTCAGTGAATGAATTCAAGGTTAGCTACACAATTGACGATCAGCCGGAGGCTTTAGCTTGCGCGTATCGCATGAGCTTAGCGTACGTTAACATCCATAGTGTAGTTTAAGGCACCATTACCACTATTTTGTTGGGCTACGTTAGTACCAGGACCGCTCAGTTCTACACTCACAGAAGATGATGGGGGATTGTATCGTGCTGATACTTCCACCTTGTGTTCACCAACTGATAAATAAGGTGACAAATTAAGCTTAACGTTTTTATCGTTGTTAATTTGCTTGACAACTTTACCATTTACAGTAATTTCACCCGTCATTTGAGCATTTGATGTATTGATGCTCAAGATATGCGGTTGACTTAAATTCGCAGCACTTAGCTGAAGTGAGCTTTTTTGATATCCAAAGGAATCACCAAAGCTAGATTGCTGGCTAGTGAATGTCGTCGATCTGTTCATATCGCTACTCCTGTGTGTTGGAACAACAACGGAAAAATCTTCGCTACTTTCCTCGTCGTCATCGTCATAACTGTCTGTTGGAACAATAACGGAAGAATCGTGAAAATTTTTGTCATCGTTGTCTGTCTGAACAATAACAGAGGAAGTCCTCTGGCTGCTATGTCCGCTATTGCTGTCTGTCTGAATAATGACAGAAGAAGTTTTCTGGCTACTACGGACGAAATTTTGTGCAAAAGCTGTACTAACACTTAGAAGTACTAGACAGCTTGCAAGAATCACTAATTTACTCATGATGACAGAACCAGATTGAAGTAACAGCAGGTACACAATTAGCCAATTCAATTATTTGAAAAATTGCATGACCTGCTGATAGCTGGAGAAAAGATTAGGCGGGAAGAAAAATTTCACTCGCTACTGTAAACTCAACAGAAGTTTTTGCCTTCACAAAAGTCATCCCTAGCAATGAAACCGAAGTTCCCGCCTGCTAGGGACTTCGGAAAGGTGAGAGTTTTGATAGGAGTTGTTAGGACTATCTTACCTGTTGGAAAAAGGTGCTCTTGGTGATTTTACGTGCACAGGAACGTTGACATCAACATTAATGTCTTTTACAGGGTCATAACCCCCCCTGCGGTTACCACCTTCAAAATTTTGATTCACAGTGCGACGTTGTTCGCAAGCACCATCATTGTTGATACAAACTTGCTTTCCTGTGCTGACAGAAGTGCTACCGCTACAACCTGGAGAACTTTGACGATTAACTCTTGTAGATTGTCTTGCTTCTCTGGAAATCGCTATTTGTGTCCCAGCTGTGACACCAACACATCCTGCTGAAGCAGAAGGGGTTAAGGAAGGAATAAAGAAAGGGGATATGGCTGTTAGAGAGAAAAAGCCCAGAGAAAGTAGTTTGGATTTCATGTATGTACCCTTGGTATTATTGACAAGTGGATGTGGTTGTAGAACTGTAAGTACTATTTGCGCTGTTAGAGCCACTGCGTACAGTATTTGTTCGGACTACTCGTCTGCCGTTACAGTAGCTTTGTGTTGTGCGAGGATATCTCAAACTCCGCAGACGCTGATCAAGACTGTATTGTCGAATGTTTCTTCTAGAATTGGGTACCCGACTGTAAGGATAAGTGGTTCTGTTAGTAGGTCTTCTGTCTCTAATTGTGATACCACCTTCTTCATCGATTGTTACCCTACTAGTACTACCTTCGACATCAATGTCATCTGCGATCGCAATTTTCGCAGGTAGTGCAATCAGCGCTGAGAGTACCACTAGTAATGAAATAGTTTGTCTGGCAGGCATGGCTTAATTCCTCTGTTCCTAAAATACAACCGACTTTCATATAGTAAAACTAGGAAATCGGTAAAATATGTATCAACTCCTCACCTATAACACACCACCGCACTGTCAACAGACACTCGCAATTTTCTGTAAACTGGTGAGTTATTTGGGGTTGCTTTGTCACATAGATCCAGCAAGACCCAATCGCTAATTAGCCGGAACCGCTATATATTTCCGGAGTTGAACTCATCAGGATTTTGGCAGATGCGTAACCCAATACCAACAGCAGCTTGAGACAGCAAACTAAATACAGACTAGTACAGCACGGCTTAACGGCGGTAAGGAATAGAAGATCCTCTGTTTTGTCTATTTCGTTGCAGTTGCTCGCTTTTTTGAGAAGCATACTGGTCAACATTACTGTTATCACGCGCGGCAGCATTTTGGTCGATGCGCTGGTTAGCATTTTGTCTTCCAGAACGGGGGTGACCAGTTTTTTGCTGAATGCTGTATTGGTCCGCTGCCTGATTCACTCGGCTATTTTCACCACCAACTGTAGAGTTTTGATTAATCTCCTGCCTGGTCACGGCTTCGCCTGCGAAAGCTACAGTTGGTATTACCATCACAGCAGCGACCAAAAGACCCAGAGTCAACGTTTTCTTTACCATAACTATGTCCTAAATTATGAATGAATTGTGAAACAGTGGCGTTGCTTGAATAGTAAAAGAATTAACTGATACCAAACACTCGGCAACGCCTTTTGATGACATCAATGATTAGCGATGGTAGGATCTACCACGATTGGTAGCATTTTGACGCTGGTTGTTGTTGGTCTCGCTGTATTGGTTAGTGTAAGAACCATCAAGTGCTGCACCATTTTGAATGGTGGTTTGACGAGCACCTTGGTCTTGAGGAGTTCTGCGGGAACCACCGTAGTAGTTACCAGGACGGGAGTGTGTACGATTTTGGACTTGACTGCTATTGGTGATGGAAGTTTGAACTGCAGTACTACCGTTGGTAGCAGCAGCGTTTTGCTCTGTGTACTGGTCAACGTTCTGTGATTGTTGACCGGCGAATGCGGCGGTGGGAGCGATCATCAAACCAGCAGCCAGTAAACCGAAAGCAATAGATTTGTTCAACATAATTTTTTTAACCTTGTTAGTTGTGTGTGTTGTTTTTGTGTGTTGTTCTTTTTTGTGAGAGTGAACACCGTTGTCACTATACGTAGGTATTTAGATGTATTTCTACCTTAAGGAGTTCCTTGTGGTGTTTGTTTCTCTGTTTGTTTTGCTATTGAGAGCTACATTGTCGAGTTACATCATTCCGCAATTATCCAAAAGATTTTTGAAAAATATTTGAAGCCGTTTATTTGCCCTCTGTTGACCCTTCCCCCCTACAGATGACTAGAGATAGAAGTGAATCCTATACCTTAATGTTTTAACCAAAGATTTTTAGTGCGTCAAGATCTGGACAAAAGTTTTTGGACAAAATTTTTTGGGCACAAGTTTTTTTTGGTGCTAGGATCTACGGCTAAAGGTTATATATACGCGCTTAGCTGTGAAACAAAAGGCAAAACCACGGATAGCTTTTCTACGTGAAAAGGCAGGACTGACCCAACTTGAGCTTTCACGCCTCGTGGGCGTGACTGAAAGTACTATTCAGAACTGGGAAAGCGGAAGGACGGGGACAGAACATATTGAGAGAATTATTAGATTTTGCAAAGCTCTGAATTGCCAAGTGGAAGATTTAGTTCAATATATAAGCGATTCACTAGAGGAGCCTGCTGCAAAACCTAGTTCATTAAGCGAGATACATCATTTATTAGGGACAGAGGAGGTTTCCCTCACTCCCAGCTTTGAATCTGAAGCTGTTCCAAAACGCTAAGTTAGTCATTAGTACAAAAATCAAGCTCAAGGGTGATCAGTTATTATTTCTGTAACCCATCCCCAAAGAAGACCTCCATTGCCCCCATCCCCCTCAGTTCCTGCCAGAGAGTGTCTACCGTTACAAATTGATAGCCTTGTTCCATAAGTTGAGGAATGAGGATTTCTGTCGTTGCGGTGACATCTTGTCCGCCGCACATACCGTCATGCAAAACAATTAGTGAACCATTACACACCTGCTGGAGAATTCGCTGCACTACTGTGGGGATTCCTGGTCTTACCCAGTCCTCCGGTACAACGCTCCACATAACAGGTCGATAGTTCCATTGATTTAGTAATTTTAATGTTGTAGGTGTAAACAAGCCATTGGGTGGACGGACATCGCGCACTTTATCGGGTGTCAGAGCACAAGCATTGTAAATAGCAGCTTGGGTTTTTTGTAAGCTCTGTTGAAGTTCTGTTGGGGACAGCATGGGAAAATTTTGATGATCATAGCCATGCAATCCGATCCAATGTCCGCGATCGCACACCTGTTTGGCTATACCTGGCGATCGGTTAACACAAGCACCTAGCCAGAAGAAACTTGCCCTAACACTGTAACGCTCTAAAACTTTCAGCAGTTGTGGCGTGTATTGAGGATGTGGACCATCATCAAATGTCAGTGCGATCATTTTGGAACTTGGATCACCACACCAAAGACAGTTAGGAAACGTTGGTTTGAGGATGCGATAGAAAATCGGAAAAAAGGGAGCCAGTTGCATCTCGACCTACCTGCAGCTTTTGGTTTTATGTACTGTAATATAACGAAAGCTTAGTCATCTGTTCCGGACTTTTCCAACTTTTTTATCAGATCTTCTTTTGCTGTATGTCCAGAAGAGCACGCTGGTTGTCGCAAGAGTGGATTGTCAATTTATTTTAATGTTTGTGAGAAATAAGATCCTTCTGCTAAAATTTAGCAGATTAACGATTTTTTCCTTCTAAAAACAAAATATAACTCAGACATAATGCCGAAAAGGCGTCGATCTCAAAAATTCCGGAATAGATCTCCCAAGCAGAACTTTGCTGTCAAACTAAACCATGTGACAGTAAGAGTGATAACTTTAGGTGTATTACTAGCTGTTTTGATAACTAGATATGGATCAAAACAATCTATCAAACCATCTACCCAACAATCGTTACATGCACCAACAGCCACTTCGCCAATTCCTGTTATCCAAGTTGCTGTCAAATCATCCAGCAAACAAAATTCGAAATCAGTAACTCCAGCTGTGCCAGTTCCTGATTGGGCGATAAGCCGGAGGCTTGACGCTACGCCGATCGCCAAATCACTGTCTATTCCCTCTCGTCAAGCTGGGAAACAAAATTCACAAGTCGTCTACAACCTCAAAAAACCTCCAAATTTTAAAGACTCTCAAGAGTTGCAAGGGATTGTTAACAATCTTGTGGAGCTTGCTGCTGACGAAAATCTGCCTAAAGAGGCTTTATCTGTTACCTTAATAAATGCAAAAACTGGTGAAACAGCCGGATACCAACAAGATATACCAAGATATCCTGCGAGCGTAGTTAAGATGTTTTGGATGGTGGTTTTATATGCCCAAATAGATAGCGGTATTTGGCAAAATGAAAGAGATTTTGCTCCTTATTTGGCTAAAATGATTCAGGAGTCTGATAATGAGGCTGCTAGCTTTATTATAGATCAAGTCACAGGAACACGTTCGGAATCAGAACTAAAGAGCGAAAAATTTCAACTTTGGAAAAACAAACGCCAACAACTTAATCGATTTTTTCAAGAAGCAGGTTACAAAAATCTTAATATTATTCAAAAAACATTTCCCGTTGACTATCTTAATCTTCAAGAGCCTGAGGGAAGTGAATCGCAGCTACTTAATAACCCAGTTGGAAATTGGAATAAGATAACGACAAAACACGCAGCCAGACTATTGTATGAAATGTGTTACGCTGAACACGCTGTCTCTTTGCAAGCCAGCAGAAAAATGTGTGGATGGCTCAAAAGAGATTTAAATCCTAAAATTTGGCAACCACCAGATTCTTATGATTTCAACCCGGTACGCAGTTTTTTTGGTGAATCTTTACCCGACACTCGTGTTCGATTCTATTCTAAAGCAGGGGCGACTTCTGCTTCTCGATCAGAAGCCGCAATGGTTGTTACAGAAGATAACAAAACTGCTTATATTTTGGCAGTTTTTGCTCCAGATTCGGCATACGCTGATGATGGACAGATTTTCCCCAAGATGTCTGCTCTTGTCTATAAACGTATGACTTCTGGCAGTTCAAGATAGCAGTTATCAATTTAGATTAAACCATCATTTTCAGTGTATTCTTTGGAATGGTGTAATAAGCCTCACAGTACTTTCATACTCCCTCATCTCAAAATTGCATATGCATGATAAGGTGTTATGCACTGTTTTTTCCGAACGCCGTAACTAATGCATTTGTACTATCTAGAGTCCCAACACCTTGAGGAATTAGTCCAAGGTAGCGGTATAGATTTAAACCTTGCAAAACTCAATTTTGTGTCTTTGAAAGGCAGAAACACTTATGATTACCTGCTAATTTCTGAACATCTTCCCCGCACAAATACTGGGATGGTCAAAAATGGGTGGTTACAGCGTTATGCCCACATCACTGAAGGTGGTTGGTGGTGTTCTGGACTTGACTCCCTAAATCATTGGCAAGCCATGGAGTGGGGGTGTTTTAAGCCCAACCAACCTCGATTAAATGAAAATGGCAAGTTGGTAAAGTACGAACATCCCCCTACTACAGCAACGCGAGTATTTTGTCTGCGAGTATCACTCGATATCTGGCAGCAAGTGGCTCAACGTTACAATGTACCCATGCCCAACAGTATCAACATTGCTGGCAATGGTGAAGCTGAAAGCTTTTGGCAATGGGTGATGGAACGGAACATTCCCATTATTATTTGCGAAGGTGTTAAGAAAGCTGCAGCACTATTGACACAAGGATATGCAGCTGTTGCTATCCCTGGAATTACCAGTGGTTACCGCGTCATCAAGGATGGCTTTGGCAAAGTTATCAGTCGCCAGCTTATCCCAGATTTAGCAGCATTTGCGAACACTGAGCGTATCTTTTACATCTGCTTTGATTTTGAAACTGAACCTAAGAAAATTGCAGCAGTCACTAATGCTATCTCCCAGCTAGGATTTCTGTTTCAAGCAAAAAATTGTTCCGTGCGAGTCATCAAACTTCCAGGAATAGAAAAAGGGATTGATGACTTTCTCGTCGCCAAAGGTGCAAGTGCTTTTGAGACAGTCTACCGCCAAAGTGTTGATTTAGAAGTTTACCTTGCTCAAACCAAGCCTCACACCGAGTTAACCATTCCGGCTGCACTCACCCTCAACCGTCGCTATTTAGGAGAAATACCGTTCCCCTCCTCTGGATTAGTTGCAGTCAATTCTGCAAAAGGAACAGGAAAAACCACAACACTGCAAACTGTTGTGAATCAAGCCAAAAGTAGAAACAAACCCGTATTACTCATTACTCACAGAATCCAACTGGGACGTTTTTTATGCGAAAAAATTGGCATTCAGTGGGGAATGGGAAGGAGAGAGAAAAGGAAGGAGGGAAGGATATTTTCCCACACTCCCACACTCTCTTCATCTCCTGATTCTCTTGGATTATGTATTGATTCTATTTGGAAGCTAAATCCAGAGGATTGGCGAGGGGCAATCATCATTTTGGACGAAGTAGAACAGTCTTTATGGCATTTACTTAACAGCAACACTTGTAAAGATAAACGCGTCAAAATTTTAAAAGTCTTCCAGCAGCTTATTTCTACCGTGTTGATAAGTGGAGGATTAGTGATTGCCCAAGATGCAGATTTATCAAATGTTTCCTTAGAATATTTACAAGGATTGGCAGGAATGAAAATCATTCCTTGGATTGTTGAAAATCAGTGGAAACCCCAGCAAGGTTGGGATGTGACTTTCTATGATTCTCCTAACCCAACTCCCTTAATTCATCAGTTGGAATTGGATTTAATTACAGGACACAAATGTTATGTGACGACGGATAGTCGCTCTGGACGTTACAGTTGTGAAACGATTGAACGTTATCTTCAAGAACGTTTAGAAAGATTGCAAAAAGAATTTCCAAAAACTTTGGTTGTTAGTAGTCACACAACAAATACACTAGGTCATGAAGCGGTTGATTTTGTTGCAGGTATAAATCAAAAAGTAACTGAATATAACGCTGTTTTTGTGACTCCTACCCTTGGTACTGGAATTAGTATTGATGTTCAACATTTTGACCGCGTTTATGGTATTTTTCAAGGCGTTATTCCTGACTGTGAAGCACGACAAGCTTTAGCAAGAGTACGCGACGATGTGCCGCGTATTGTCTGGTGTGCAAAGCGAGGAATTGGCTTAATTGGTAGTGGTAGTACAAATTATCGTTCATTGTCTTATTGGTATCAAGAAAATCAAAAAGAAAACATAGCTTTGCTCAGTCCACTACATAAAGTTGATGTCGATTTACCATTGGTGTATGATCCTATTCATCTACGAACTTGGGCAAAATTGTCTGCTAGAGTCAATGCTTCTATTACGCTTTACCGTAAATCTCTGAAAGACGGTTTGATAGCTGATGGACATCAAATTCATGTACGAGGTAATGATGTTCAAAAGAATATTATCCGAGATTTACGTCTAGCCTTTTTAGCAACTGAACCTAGCGACATAATAACCCGTAAAAGATTAATCCTAGAAATATTCCAAGTTCAAAAAGATTGGTTTAAAAGTCGGAAAAAATCAAAAGAGATTGATGAGAAAATCAGAGAAATTAAGCAACGCAATCAATTAGGATCTGCAACTACTGTAGCTGATGCTAAAGATATTGATTATGTAGAATATGAGCAGCTATTGCTGAAACACTCGTTGACTGAAGAGGAACGTAATCAAATTCAGAAATATATTCTGAGACAAAAGTATGGTGTCGAAGTCACTCCCTTACTGAAATTACGTGACGACAAAGGATATTATTACCAACTATTAATACATTATTATCTAACTCATGAAAGCGAGTATCTCTGCCTGAGAGACAAGCAAGAATGGTATCAGCAATTAACTTGGGGTGAAGGTAAAGTTTTTCTGCCAGATTTGAAGACTTATAAACTTAAAGTTGAAGCTTTGAGAGCATTAGGAGTGCTACAGTATCTCGAACCAAAACGAGTTTTTAGTGAAAATGATGCAGATTTATTATTGTTGAGAAATGTAACTTTTCAATGTAGTCAACATATCAAAAGATCCATTGGTATTAATTTATTGCAGCAAAAAGAGTATATTTCACCTATAAAAATACTTAAGCAACTGTTGAGTTTATTAGGGTTAAAGCTGAAGCGGATAAATAATGCAGTTTATCAAATTGACTCTGAAACACTCTATGATGGTAGGCAAAAAATATTTAGCGTTTGGCACAAACGTGATGAGTTGATGTTGGCAAATTTTAAGAGTATTGGTTTTGAGATAGCAAATATCCCGGTTCTTGCTTGAGTGCAAGATAAATGTTGTGGGGTAAGCTTAGAGTTATTTGTGTCAAGTTAAGCCAAATATCCGACTTTTTAAAGAAGTCGGATATCTTATACAATTCGTTACAATCCAATTAATTTCCTCCTACCATAAACGTTGGTTGTAGCGCCTTTGTGTCTCTTCTATAAAAACCTCTAAAGTTTCGCCCGGAACCTCTTCTTCAGTTAAAGATTTATAGAACTGCTGAGCCGTATTTCCAATTTGATAAACTAAATAAGTATCAGTTCCTGTATTAATAAATCCTCCAGCAACTGGAATCATTTGTGTTGCACTTAAACCGATTGTGGCTAATCTATTGGCTCTCAGTACGCGATCAAGAATTGCAAACGCTTCATTTTTACACTCTGGAATTTGTAGTTCAAAACCGTAAGCGACTGCGATCTGAAAAATAATTTCAGCTTGGATCAGAGCAATTTCAACATGATCAACTCCCACAGACTCTGCCATTTTTGATGGAACAACACTCATGACTACAGAAGTTCTGCTGACGCGGAAAAGCTGTCGGCGAAGCAGACGCTGAGTCATTTGTTCAGGCGTTGCGTTGGGAGATTTTGTTAAAACAAGAGTGACAAATTTCTCAACTGCATCTAGATCAATCAGTTCGATATGTGCCCTTGCAGCAGCTTCCTTTGCTGTTTGGTTCTCGTCTAGTTTCTTCCTGAGAGATTCTTGATTCTGTTCCAGCTTGTTTCCAAAAAACTGACGTGTTTCCTGTTGTGCTGTTTTCCCTCGTTCAATCGCAGATTGCACCACGTCTTGTCCAAAATCTGTAGCTGACTTAACTGATTGGACAATGTCTCGCTTTAACTTTGTTACCTCGCTAACCATATCCTCACTGATTTGAGAACTGACTTCACCTAAAGTTCCGCCAAGTTCTTGCAGTGTCTTAAGAAAGGACGCTTTCTTTATATCTTTTGAGGTATCACGACGTGATTGCCCACGGTGGAAGTTACTCATTGCTCTACTATAAAGGTTTTTGCTTATTTATAGAATAAGTTTTTCTGAAAAAATCTGACATGTTTCCCATAATCAAACTATCACTGGTTAACTGTGAAGATGCACAGGGAACAGGGAACAGGGAAAGAGTGTTTCTTTTATTCGTAGTGGGTGGCGATACGCCTAGCAGCGTCTGTTGCTTTGCGCGATACCACATGCGATCAGCCAAGGGCTTATCGATACTGATGGGGCGGGCTTAGGATACACATTCTATAATCCCTATATAGCAAGGCTTTCACCAAAGGTAACTAATATCCATTCAAAAAATGTTTGCGACAGATAACCCCACCCGCCCTATCTCGGATCTTGCACCTTACCCATAGTACCCCTTGAACTCAAGTTCAAGGCTAATAATTCAAGTGAGTTAAAACGGACTAAAAGACTTACCCAGTCAGTTTTAACTCACTTGAACTTTGAGCCAAGAAATTTATTTCTTGGCAGACGATATAGCCGTTGCCAGGTAGATTAGGACATGAACTAATAATAAAATACGGACATCACTAAATTTTCAACCCTGTTCCCTGTTATATGTCCTAATAGAGTTGGCGACTGCTATAAGTATGGCGCAAGATTTGAGCTATCCTTACAAACGTTGAGGTGTCACTGAGGAATTTAACACAAGCCAAAAACTTGATTTCTTTCATTTGTTTGCATAAGTGCCGAATCTATCCCAAGTGCGCTGATTTGTCACAGAAGCCCGAAATCCCTGTATGCACAGCTTAAGGTAGGGGTTGCGGTGAGGGTTTGTGTGTCATCTCAACGCAACTTAGTATTGTTTTGTTGCTTAATAATTTACAATATCTTTATCAAAGTAGCAGTAATTTTAAAAGTTTATTTTGAGCTTAATCATTTACAATATCTTTATCAACCTTTTGTGGTTACTTGTGTTAGCTAAAATAACACATTCTTATGTATTTTTCGGAAATGCCGCGCTTCAGAATTGTGTAATTCCTCTTTCCAAATTTGGTACTTAAGTTTGCATAAAAAGGGAATGACTCAGTTAGTTGCTTGCATATATCGTATTAATCAAGCGAGGAGTTGAACAGCCAAAAAGAGGCAATCAACGACGAGCGACAAGTCAACATAAACTTAAGAGGTTTTCAACCATGTCTCAACTATTTACCGATTTATCCGCAGAGCAACAAGAAATCGTAGCTGGTGGTCAAGGTCTGGATGCCTTAACTAAAGACCTCAGCCAATTTAATGCCTTGGCTGCAATTAGACAAGTAGGAACTGCTGCAGGTCCTGGTGGCGCTGCAACAGCGTCTCAGACAGCCTTCCAACAACTTGCTAGCCTTGGTATAAGTGAGCTGAAAGTAACGATCTAATTCGGTAGACTGAATTTCTTTCTTAAGCGAAGAATTGGGTAGCTTTGTCTAGATGAGTTAGCTACTATTAGCTATCAGCTAGATTGAGAGCAATAGTAGAGAGGCAATTTCTCACCTCTCTACCACTCTTTATTATTACTACCAGGTCGGTTTTGTAGAACGAAAAGATTTGTCTAATCCTTATACTATTGTAAAGTACACGGACTGCCAAATCAGAAAGGTAAGAGTATGTCTAACGATATCACATCTAAGAATTGTGAATTGCTAACAGAGTTGTCTGAGCAAGAACAGGAGGTTGTATCAGGTGGACGTTCACGTTCATCATTTGAGTTACGCGATTTTTTCTTTCAAAGGACAAACGTAAGAAGTTTTGCAAATAGCGGCTTTAATGCTTTGCAGAGTGGCGCTTCCCTCTCAGATCAAAGTGGATATATGTATTCACAAACTACTCTCGCAATTGGTTCTTTGTTTATGGGTAGTGGACGCAGCCGTAGATCAAGAGGTTTGAGTGGTAATAATTTCTTATCTTTCTTGCTTTACACTCTTTTGCACTCTTGATGATAGTATCAGCCAGGTAGTTAACAAGAGCGCAAAACACAGAATGCATCTCTAGAAAATTAGGGAATTTGACAGCGTCAGCGAGAGTCATTCGACTTTTGTAATGAGTTTCTGATTCTGACTACTGACTGCTGGATTCTGTGTTTTTTCTTTAGTTTAAAAACTGTAATATATACACGCATTAACTGAGATCAAAAGATGAACCACACCTCTAGGTTTTATTCTTTTGGGTGATTTGCCGATGAAATACCAGTTTATTCGACAGCATAGTGAGGAAGACTGCGGTGCAGCTTGTTTAGCTTCAATAGCCAAACATTATGGACGTACTTTTACTGTAAATCATATCCGTGAAGCCGTAGGTACTGGACAATTAGGTACAACTTTATTGGGGCTGAGGCGAGGTGCAGAAACACTTGGGTTTAATGCTCGTCCAGTCAAAACTTCTCCAGAATTGTTAGATCGGATAAAAGAAGCACCCCTTCCAGCAATTATTCACTGGAAGGGAAATCATTGGGTTGTACTATATGGTAAGAAAGGCAGAAAATGTGTTGTCGCTGATCCTGCTGTAGGTATCCGTTATCTCTCTAAACAAGATTTAGCAGAGAATTGGACAGATTGGTTGATGCTGTTATTGGAACCAGATCCAATACGCTTTTTTGCTCAAGAAAATGATCAAGTTGGTGGGTTTTGGCGTTTCTTTAAGCGCGTTTGGACTTTTCGCTCAATTCTGGCGCAAGCGTTCCCCTTAAACCTCATCTTGGGACTACTCTCTTTAGCTTCGCCTTTTCTGCTGCAAATTCTTACTGATGATGTACTGGTTCGCGGTGACACCAAGCTGCTCACAACTGTAGCAATTTGTGTGGTTGTGATGCATTTTATTTCCAGCAGCCTTTCTTATGTCCAGTCTCATTTAATCGCTCACTTTGCCCAACGTTTGCAATTAGGGTTAGTTCTGGAATTTGGAAGATCTATTCTGCACTTACCTCTTTCTTATTATGAATCTCGTCGCAGTGGAGAAATCGTTAGCCGTCTGCGGGATATTGACCAGATTAATCAGTTAGTTGCTCAAATCGTTGTTGGTTTACCCAGCCAATTTTTTATTGCGCTGGTTTCTTTTGCTTTCATGCTTTTTTATAGCTGGAAACTGACATTGGTGGCTGTGTTGTTTGCTGTAGTCATGTCAATCTCTACAATCATATTCCAGCCGACTTTGCAGCAAAAAACTCGTGAACTTTTAGTCACAGAAGCAGAAACACAAGGCGTTTTAGTAGAAACTTTTAAAGGCGCACTGACCCTCAAAACGACGACAGCAACACCGCAATTTTGGGATGAGTTCCAAAGTAGATTTGGTCGTCTTGCTAGCTTGACATTACGCACAATTCAGATAAGCATTATCAATCATACCTTTTCTAGCTTAGTTTCTGCTATTGGCAGTGTTGTCTTGCTCTGGTGCGGTGGAAATTTAGTAATTAACCCAGCGGAAAACTTGAGTATTGGACAACTCTTTGCCTTTAACTCGATGAATGGTAATTTTCTCGGGTTTATTGGTAGTTTGATTAGTTTTGTCGATGAATTTACTCGTGCGAAAACGGCAACTCAACGCTTAACCGAAGTTATAGACACCACTCCAGAAAATAAAGGCGATGGGAAAAGACCTTTGGCTAATCTTCCTGGAGATGCTGACATTGTTTGTACAGATGTGAACTTTCACTATGCTGGTCGGCTTGACTTGCTACAGGACTTTTCACTAACAATTCCCGGTGGTAAAGTTATCGCCCTCATCGGTAAGTCTGGTTGTGGTAAAAGTTCTTTAGCTAAAGTGATTGCTGGTTTATATCCACTGGAATCTGGCAATATCCGCATTGGAATTTATAACCTGAATGATCTTTCTCTTGATTGTCTACGTCAGCAGGTGATTCTTGTTCCCCAAGATGCTCACTTTTGGAGCCGTTCTATTGTAGAAAACTTTCGCCTAGGAACGCCCTACGTTACTTTTGAGCAGATTGTCAGAGCTTGTGAAATTGCTCATGCTGATGATTTTATTAGTAGACTTCCTGACAAATATCAAACTATTTTAGGGGAATTTGGCGCAAATATTTCAGGTGGACAACGTCAACGATTGGCGATCGCACGAGCCATTGTCACAGATCCACCAATCCTGATTTTAGATGAATCTACTTCTGGACTCGACCCAGTGAGTGAAGCACAGGTGCTAGATAGATTGTTTGAGCACCGTCGCGGTAAAACGACAATTTTGATTACCCACCGTCCTAAGATAGTTAATCGCGCTGATTGGATTGTCCTGTTGGATCAGGGTAAGTTGAAACTTCAAGGTTCTTTGGAGGAGTTACATTCAAAATCAGGGGATCATATGGATTTTTTAATTCCTTGAAATGCGGAATACTCAGATCTTGCACCTCCGGCTGATACGCCTTGAACTGAAGTTCAAGGCTAATAACCCAAGTCCGTTAAAACGGACTCAAAAACTTACCCAGTCCGTTTTAACGGACTTAGACTTTGAGCCAAGAAATTTATTTATTGGCGGACGAAAAGTATGATGCAAGATCTGAGGAACGAGAAAATAACTAATCACTAATCACGAATTCTTATGCAACCTAACGATATCATTTCTATTACCGCTTTCCTGAATGCCTTAGCGAAGCTAAATGAGTCTTTGCCTGCGGATATCCAAAAGCAACTTCATGCGATCGCCGAAAATTTAAAAGCCAATCCAAACAATATTGGCAACCTCGATGTTATAGCTGAAAGTTATCCACCTTTAGATGAAGCTTACCAACAAGAATTGACAGCTTTGAAACAAGAAGCTGGTATACGAAGTAAAGGTTTGCCGCCACTTCCTCTGCCAAAAGATCCAAATCAAGAACTCACGAACTCAGCAATCGATACTTTTAGTGCTGAAGATTCTGTTGCTGCTGCAAAAGCAAAACGAAATCTTTTGCAACGGCTTTGGCAGTTAATTTCTCGGAGTCGATAAAATGTCAGAGGAAATTATTTATCCCAGTATAGACTTATTCCTTTATGACTTGAAGGATGGCTTAGGACAAGAGCAGTCAAAAATTGACCAAAACTGCCGCAATTTCTGTAAAAAAATATACGGTGATTTAGACGAACAAAGCTTTGAGGAAAAGTATACACAATTCCAGAAGTATCAAAATATAGACGTTGATGTTATCGAGTTACTCGACACTAGAATTCGGCAATTTCCATCACCGCTAGATGGTTACTATTATCCCCTGCAAATCGGCGATACCTACGCCCTCCAGGTTAACGACTCTGGAAAACGAGATGTTAACGGTAGATATAACGATGAACGACAAAACATAAAAGATGAACCTTTCTTGAAACTCAAACAAGAAATTACGCAACACATCTCTGGGCAAACAGGCACAATAGGACAAACTTGGTTACTTTGGGGCAAACTAACAAGTCAAAAGAACGATGCAGAAATAGAAGAGATTGCCCAGAAGTGCTACACACAAATTGTCAGTAATTACGACTGGAAACGAGATTTAATTGGCAAGGGCAAGTTAGAATCAGGAACAATTTTTGAGTTGTGGTACACTCCCCAAAACTTAGGCGTCAATGGTAAAGAGTTTTGGGAAAAGTTTAGACAAGAAAGTCATCATGTCTTAATCTGGTTATTTCCCGATAATATTTCACCCGATGACATGAGAAAGCGGGTGCAAAGTGTCTATTACGAATTTCTACGCTTATGGCAATACCGCCACAAAGTTGTTTGGTCTTACTATCAAAGCCGCTCTCAAAAAACACTTCTCAAAAAAGAATATGTGGAAATACAACCATCAATCAAGCAAGCTAGTGAGTTACCAAAGCTATTGCAAACCAACAGTCTGAAACTTAGTAAGCTACAAGAAACATTGTCGGCTAACTTAATTAACTTGTCAGATTATACGATTGCTTTAAACTACCTAGAAAATCAAAACCGCACAATTCAATTAAACCTAGATAATTACAAATCTCGTTTAGCTGAGATGCAGAAAAAATATGCAGGTAGCGATTTAAAGTTTTTACAAACCTTCAGCGATGGCGAAATTTACGCCAAAAAATATCAGCGACAAGTAGAAGCAGATCTTGCCAATCTCAACCCTGGATTAACTTTACTGGAAAATCTCAATAGTACTGTCCAAGGTATCATTGATTTAGAACAAACGAAGAGCGATCGCGCTCTAGACAACACTATAGCACTCGCAGGTATCGGGCTAGCCATCAGCGGCATAACCGCTACTGCTATTTCCGCCAAACAACCACCTGTGACATCCTATAAAGACTTTTCCTTTCTAGGTTCACCAACCTTCGTCTGGAGTATGATATTCAGTGCACCATTTTTAATCCCTCTAGTTTTTCGTCTACTTTACCGCTTCTTTCGCCTATTTCGCTGATATGGCGGTTTTCAGTTGAGTGTGATACATCAAATACATTAAAGAGTTAATGTCTAAAGAATTACGGGAAATGATGAAACAAGCAGACGCACTCACACCCGATGAGCAATTGCGTCTCATTGCCTACCTGACACAAAGACTACAACATTGCGAGATTACACGCAAGCCACGCCACAAAGTAACTGAATTTATCGGAATTGCACCCAATCACTTAGGCGGTATGGATGCTCAGGAATATATCACACGCATGAGACGCGGGGAGTTTCCAGAGTTAGAAATTGAAGAAATGGAATCAAGGAAACAAGAATGACTGTTGAGGAGAGTTTACAGGGTGTAACGCGCCTGTTTTTGGATAGTGCACCAGTCATTTATGCTGTCGAGGAAAACCCGCAGTATTTGCCAATTGTTAGAGAAATATTCGCTCGGATTGAGGAGAGTTCCCCGATAGGTGTGATTTCACCAGTCACTTTAGCGGAGTGTTTAGTGCGTCCCTATCGTTTAGAACAAACAGAATTACAACAACTATACATTGAGTTATTTTTTCAAACAGAAAATATTATCTTTCAGCCAATTACTAACCCAAGCATAGCACTAGAAGCTGCTCAAATCCGAGCCAGATATAACTTACAATTACCTGATGCTTTTCAAATTGCTGTTGCTGTAGCAGCAGGTTGTGAGGCATTTTTGACTAATGATGTGACATTCAAGCGCGTTACCGAATTGCAAGTGTTAGTACTGGATGACTTTAATACTGCTGAGTAAGTCAAAATTTTAGTAAGCCGCTTGATAACGCGAGATTAACTATGAAAGTCAAAGAATTAGAAAACGAACTATTAGCATTAGATCCAACTGATAAAGCTGAAGCAACACAAATATTAACTAGAAATCTAAGCAACGGTTCCCTAGGAATTAAAAAAACTCCTGGGGTATGTGGTGGTCACACGTTTTGAGCTTCACAATCAAAATTCGTGCAATAAAAACCATATAGTGCGTTACGAACCTTATCCTAACGCACTCAGCAAAATTTAATTCATCTTTACTCCTCACTCCCTACGGCACAACTAAGACTGGGCAAGGAGAAAGATTAATCACGCGGGTGGTAACGCTATCAGTCGATCCCTCGTCAGTCAAGCCTAGCCCTCGACAACCCATGACAATTAAATTTGCTCCTATATCATCTGCCACATCACAGATGGTAAAAGCAGGTTTGCCTTGCCGTTCCAAGGCTTCGGCTGAAATGCCTTGCCCAGCAAACAGGGATTTGGCTGTTTCTAGCAGTTGGGCTACTGTTTCTGGTGAGGACATGGCATCCCCGTTGGGCGAGTCTGCGGCGGGTTCCTCAACTACACTCAGTAGCACCAATTTACTACCATACTTTTGCACTATATTGACAACCACTTCGGCTGCTTCGCGTGCTTCTCGACTTTGATCAATTGGAAACAGAACTGTTTTAAACATTCGGATTCACCTGTGCCCCCATGAATCGGTAAAATCTGGATGGTTGTACTCATCAAAACATAACAAACAGGCAATCAGGAGGTTTGTGCCGTGTCCAAGAAAACTTTAGCAAATTTATCTGCAGAAGACTTGTCTGGTAAACGCGCCCTGGTGAGAGTTGATTTTAACGTACCAGTTGATGATTCTGGCAAAATTACAGATGATACTCGCATTCGTGCTGCTCTGCCTACTATACAGGATTTGACCCAGAAGGGAGCTAAGGTGATTTTAGTGAGCCATTTTGGGCGTCCTAAGGGTGTAGATGACAAACTGCGGTTGACTCCGGTTGCTAAGCGTCTGTCTGAGTTATTGGGGCAAGAAGTTGTCAAAACTGACGACTCTATCGGCGATGAAGTTGCAACGAAAGTTGGGGCTTTACAAAATGGACAAGTTTTGCTACTTGAAAACGTCCGTTTCTACAAAGAAGAGGAGAAAAACGATCCAGAATTTGCCAAAAAACTGGCTGCAAATGCCGATTTGTATGTTAATGACGCTTTTGGTACCGCACACCGCGCTCACGCTTCTACCGAAGGCGTGACGAAGTACCTGAGTCCTTCTGTGGGTGGGTATTTGATTGAAAAAGAATTGCAGTATCTGCAAAACGCGATCGAAAATCCCCAGCGTCCTTTGGTGGCTATTATCGGCGGTTCCAAAGTTTCCAGCAAAATTGGCGTGATTGAAGCCCTTTTGGAAAAGTGCGACAAACTGATCATTGGCGGTGGAATGATTTTCACCTTTTTTAAAGCTCGTGGTTTGAGTGTCGGTAAGTCATTGGTGGAAGAAGATAAGCTAGAATTGGCAAAGTCTTTGGAAGCTAAGGCAAAAGAAAAGGGCGTCACTTTCTTGCTACCCACAGATGTGGTTATAGCAGATAAGTTTGCTGCTGATGCCAATTCTCAAACCGTTAGCGTGGAAAGTATTCCTGATGGTTGGATGGGGTTGGATATCGGACCTGATTCGATAAAAGTGTTCCAAGAAGCCCTTGCTGATTGCAAGAGTGTGGTTTGGAACGGTCCAATGGGTGTGTTTGAGTTTGAGAAGTTTGCTGCAGGAACAGAAGCGATCGCCCACACACTCGCCGAAATCAGCAAAGGCGGCGCAACCACCATCATCGGCGGCGGTGATTCCGTAGCTGCTGTGGAAAAAGTTGGTTTAGCTGATCAAATGAGCCACATCTCAACTGGTGGCGGTGCTAGTTTGGAGCTGCTCGAAGGTAAGGAATTACCTGGTATTGTGGCGTTAGATGAAGCATAAAGGCTAATATCTAAAACCAATGTAGAGACGTAGCGTGCTACGTCTCTACAAAATATAGGGAGAAAATTGTGGAATCCAAGTGGCTGGAATGGACGCAGAAATTACAGGCGATCGCCCAAAATGGTTTAACCTTTAGCGAAAATCCTTATGACATTGAGCGCTATAAAGTGCTTCAGGCGATCGCTACTGAAATAATGTCAACATACTCGAATGTCGAACACAGCTATATCCTCGATTTGTTCGCCCGTGAAGTGGGATACGCAACACCCAAAGTTGACGTACGTGGAGTAGTGTTTCGCGATAATACTATATTGTTAGTCAAAGAAAGGCTGGACGGTTGTTGGACTTTACCTGGTGGCTGGGCGGATATTGGCGACTCGCCCAGTGAAGCAGCTGTTAGAGAAATTTTTGAAGAATCTGGATATCAGACACGCGCGATCAAAGTGCTGGCTGTCTATGACAGAAACAGACAAGGACATACACCGCATCAGCATTACATCTACAAGCTCTTTTTTCTGTGTGAACTTGTTGGTGGTTCCCCATCGGCGAGTATTGAAACAGAGGAAGTGGGTTTTTTTCCTGAAGACAACATTCCAGAACTATCCCTTGGGCGTGTAACCCCAGCTCAAATCACCAGACTTTTCCAGCATTACCGCGATCCAGATTTGCCCACAGACTTTGATTAGGAACCGGAAAAACTCAAACTAGCTCACACGCTCATTTTAATCCAATCTTTGGAAATACGTATAAAATACTACTTTAGGATGAGAGGATTTCCTGAAAATTTTTGCATACTTAAATTGTTCGTCTTCAGTCACGGGGTGTTATTCTGTTTTCTTCTGTTAAGGGTGTAATCAACCTTAGTTAGAGGCGTGCACTACCGCTTTTTATACGGGGTTGCTTTAAAAGATATTACACAGTTATTGGGACAGGGAAGATAAGGAAGACAAGGCGGACAAAAGAAGATACAAGTAAAACAAGAAAAAATTTATATGTTATGCAAGTCAGATTCCCGACTTCTTGAAGAAGTCGGGAATCTTGTTTTTCACAAATAATTTAGGGTTGTTACACATAACAACACTTTGTCACAAAATATTACAAATATGTATTCTTTTGCGTACAAACCTGGTATATATACTGAATAGCCGCAATTTTACTTATTTTAAAGTATTTTTCCCAACCCCATATTCAAAACTCCTAAAATGCTGAGCAAAAAAAAAGTGCGTCACCCAATCTTTTTCTTCGCCTTACCCGTTGCAACCCTAGCAAGCCTTAGCTACCTCAGCGTTGCAACAGCACAAATCACTCCTGATA
>NZ_CAWPKW010000207.1:0-5238 GCF_963888615.1 Brasilonema octagenarum UFV-OR1
GCGTAGCGTCTCCGCAGGAGTTTGGGGGACTGGCGAACCCGAAGGGCGGTTCGTTTCCTCCCAATCAATCCCCGCCACACTCCCCGCCAAATCCTCCAACCTCTGCGGCTCAAAAGTTTCCAAAAACCGCTGCATCACAGCCAACTCATCAGCCACAAAACCGGGATCTGGGCGATTCTCATCCGTAGACTCATAAATCAGCAGCGACTTAACAAGAGCACCATCACAATGCCCCGGACTTACCAAACGCAAAGCTATGATAAATTCATCTCCTGGTGTCACCGCATCACTCAGTAGTACCCTTGGCGAACTATCAAACAAATCTCCCTCAAGCACCAACTTTCCATTAACATAAACTTGAGCAGAATCTGCCCACCAAACCAGTGATAGCCGCAAAGACAAACCTTGTAGCGGGTAACCCTGTAAATCTTGGGGAATAACTAATTTTTGCACCAACCATAGCACATTTTGCCCAAGGACCCAACCAATGTGTCCTTTGGCGTTTAACTGGGCAAGACTCCAAAGCGAAAAATCGTCAGCCAGAGGCAAGTCAGCTTCCAAGCATTGCCAGGATGACAAATTATTTACTCTTACACAGGAGCGCAATTTCTCTATTGCTTCCAAGATAAATTTAGTATTAGCTTGAGATACTTCAGAGGTCATAATTTCGCTAAGATGAGGAAACTCATTATCATCAACACTCTTTCGATTTATTGTTTGGTGCGAGTCCGACAGCTAAGCAACACTCTTAACAAAAGTTCACCATTACGTCACGCATTGAACTTGTACACAGCTAGGGACTAGACCAATTACTAGCACTGGTTGTTTTCTTAATTTTGAACTTTGAATTTTGAATTTATTATGCCTCCTGCTACCCCTGGTCGTTATCAAAGCAGACTTTTCAACTTTTTCCACCAGCAATCTCGGCGCTGGGGTGAACAGTTTGAGCGTACCATACGGCATGTACAAGTCGCTGCTAATTGGTCATTAGAGGCTCTACTTACGAGCGTGTATATGCTGATTCACAAAGCAACAGAGTCAGCCGGGAAACAACTGCATACAAATGAGCAACAATCCAGATTCCAGTTACAAGAAAGTCAGAGTAACTCGGAAACTGTTTCATCTGTAGATACTCCAGTTCAGCGAGTTCTAGAAGCAGCGGTGACTCTGGAAATTGCAGAAGCACCAAAGCCGGGGAAAGCCGGGAAAAAGAACTCCCTAACTGTCTGGATACCTTACTTTTCTATATTCCCCACTGTCTCATCTCCCCTGATTGTCTCACACCCGAACTCTCCGACAGTCTCATCTCCCCCAATAGTGCGGGGAATTGCTTCAGATTTAGGAAGTCGTAATTTGGTACTCGTTACGATTGAAAATAAAATTCTCGATATTTTAACGCTTCGACAGCAGGAGATATTGCAAAACCGGATTCTTCAGGAAGTTGCTAGATGGCGTTCTTGGCAGTTGACTCAAAGCAAAGACGAAACAAAAGTATTATCTGAAATTGATCGTCTGCTGAACAAATTGACGGGTAGTCCTCAAAGCATACCTGCCCTACCTCAAGCAACGGGAACAGAAGAGGAAAAAGAGTATCAAGAATTACCTGGATTTTTCCAAAAACTACCATCACTAGACGTAGCGATCGCCCAAATAGAATCTCGTGCTGTAGTCACAATATCTCGTACGACTGGACAATTGCTCCGAACTGTTCAAAATCAGCTAAATATCTTTGTCTACGGTAAAGACCAGCCACTGACCACTGAACGAAAAACATTAGATGGTGATTCACAACATCAAACGTCGAAAGTCCAAGCTCTAATTTGGGGAGCCATTAATTATTTTTTTGGCGAGCGCAACACTAATAAACTAGAACAAAAAACTCCAACAAATAGTATTAACCAATTCTTATCAATAGGTTCAAAGAAAAAATCAAAAACTGTACAATTACCACAGCGTCCTTTTGCCTCAGCTTTGCCCGAAAGCCGTGATTTACCAAGCGAGAATATAGCAGATCCTTGGTTAACAATGGACGATTTGTTTGGAGATTTACATGAAGTAACAGAGGTTGTTAACGAACAACAATTTTTAGTGACATCATCTGAGTCTCCAAAATCTGCTCTTCCTGCGAGTCCTGATGTGAAGATTTCGTCTCCAAAATCTTCTCTGCCCGCGAGTCCTGATGTGAAGATAACCAGACAAATCCATTTAAAATACCTCAGCGTTTTGAGTCAAGCGAAAGAGCTAATTCAAAATTCAAAATCTGCTCTACAAGCAAGCTACGCAAATAAAATATGGAAGTCATCCTCATCTTCCCATTCCCCTATTTTTCAATCCGAAACTCAGAGCAACCTAATTAAAGATAAGAAGGGAGAAATTCTTTATCAGCAGCAGCAAACCACTCAAGTTGAGGCGAAACCAGATTGGATTGAAGCACAAGCTCAAACGATTGGCTATGAAAAACATCCTCTGGAGCAAGTTCTTGAATGGCTAGACCAAATTATGCTTTGGCTCGAAGATATATTTGTAAGAATTGGTCTATTTTTGCGGAGGCTATTCCGGGGAAAATAAAATTTGAGCTATCGTACAAATGCTCTCCATCAGCTGCTGCTGTGTTAGTTCACCGTAACCAAAAATAAATTCTCCTTGAGAATGTGGTATGAGATAATGAGGTGCAGCAGACATCATCCCAATACCATGCGAAGCAGCACGTTGGATAATCTCTTGATCACTAAAAGGACTGTGCAATCTCACCATGAGATGGATTCCCGCCTTCTCTCCCAAAATCGTTGCTTTGTCTCCAAAATAAACGTTTAATGCCTTCACAAGGGCTTGACGACGCTGATCGTAAAGCGATCGCATTTTTCTAATATGGCGTTCTAAATGTCCTTCCTCGATAAAGTCTGTGAGAACTTGTTGTTCGAGTAAGGGGAGATGGCGATCGCTCAACCATTTACCACGAGCAAAAACAGAAATCAAACTTTTTGGTAGGACTAAATAACCAATTCGCAGCGAAGGAAACAGCACTTTGGAAAACGTACCAATATAAAGTACAGAATCACTGCGATCCAATCCTTGTAAAGCTGGAATCGGTTTGTCACCATAGCGATATTCACTATCATAGTCGTCTTCGATGATGAAAGCCCCTGTTTGTCGTGCCCAAGTGAGTAATTCTAATCGTCGAGGTAGAGAAAGTATTGCACCTGTGGGAAATTGATGAGAAGGTGTCACGTAAACAAGCCGGATTTGTTCGTTAGAATTATTAGCTAAGTCTTTAACTATTAAGCCTGAATCATCCACACTAATGGGTAAGAGCTTAGCACCATGAGTCTGAAATATGAGCCGTGCGCTTAAGTATCCTGGGTCTTCCATAGCAATAACATCATCAGGTTCAATGAACAAGCGCATAATTAAATCGAGTGCTTGCTGAGTTCCATTGACAATGAGCACTTGCTCTGGTTCACAGTTGACAGCGCGGGAACGACAGAGATATCGAGAAATAGCTTCCCGCAAAGGTTTGTATCCTAGAATATCCCTTGAGTAATCAAGCCATTCCAAATCAGAGCAACAGTAATGAGAAAGTAGTTTGCGCCATAGCTTGATCGGAAATTGCTCTAAGGCTGGGCGTCCGTAGCGGAAGTTAATTGGCATTTCCGGCTCAGGAATTCTAGGGACATTTTTTGTCTTAACTAAAGAATCACCATATTTAGATAACTTGACTGGTGGACGAGTCATTTTTTCAGTTGATGAAATCGGCGTTGAACGCAGTAAATCATCAGGAAGTTGAGTGCAAACAAAAGTACCAGAACCTAGAACAGTTTCTATATATCCCTCACTCAAGAGTTGATCGTAAGTTTGAGTCACAGTTGTGCGAGAAATCCCTAAAGATTTGGCAAGCTGACGTGTAGAAGGAATTCGTCTTCCTGGTAATAACCTCCCGCCAAGAATGGCTTGACGCAGTTCTTCGTAAAGCTGTTGATGAAGTGGTGAAGGGGAATTGCGTAAGAGCGTAAGGGCAAAATCCATACTTGCTGAGCGTTCAAAGTGGACTTATATAAAATCACAAAAGTGGCTCTTGTAAAAAACCACTATGAAAAATTACCCTAACAATAGACTATCGAGCAAAACTTTTGCCTAACATACACTTTTTCTATCATTAGCCTCCTTTGGTATAATTCCAAATTTGAGGTGAAGTTACTTATGCGGACACAATCAACAATTCAGGTCAGAGAAGCAACTCCACAAGAAGATTCACTGGTTGCAAAGCACTCGTGTAATTTGTGGCGAGATATTGGTGTTCCTGATGACGCCATTGATCCTAACTGGCTTGAGATAACCCTCCAGTTCATGGAACAAGCGCGTCGGGATTTGTTTTACAAAGCGTTTGTTGCAGAAGTTGATGGTTCAGTTGTTGGTTCTGTAAGTTGTCAACTTTACTCAGGTTTATACCCAAATGTTCTCATGCCACATTACCGCAAATATGGATACATTTGGGGCGTTTACGTTGAGCCAGCTTACCGTAGACAAGGTATTGCTAAGCAATTAACCAGCACAACAGTTAACTATTTGAAAGCAGTAGGTTGTACCCAAGTCATTCTTAACGCCTCTCCATTAGGTAAACCAGTTTATGAGCAACTTGGTTTTTCCAGTAGTAACGCCATGCATTTAGATTTGTAAAGATGAAAATTGCTATTAGAGAAGCTACTCAACAAGAAGACTCACTTATTGCAAAGCACTTCTATCATATGTCGAAAGATATTGGTGTTGCTGATGATGCTATTAACCCTGATTGGCTTGATATTATCGTTCAGTTTATAGAGCAGGCTCGTCAGGATTTATTTTACAAAGCATTTGTGGCAGAAGTTGAGGGTGTAATTGTTGGTTCTACAAGTTGTCAACTCTATACAGTCAGAGGTCTTTACCCAAATATTCTCAAGCAGCAATTTCGCAAAACTGGTTACATTTGGGGCGTTTATGTTGAACCAGCTTACCGCAGACAAGGTATCGCCAAACAATTAATTAGCACGACGGTTAACTATTTGAAAGAAATTGGTTGTACGCGAGTACGTCTTGACGCCTCTACAATGGGTCAACCAGTTTATGAAAGTCTTGGTTTTTCCAGTGGCAATGCTATGCAATTGGACTTAATTGATACTGCTTTTATACCGTAAATTAGCGTTGAAAAAAACCGCAGAGAGCGAATTTGCGGTGTGGATGTTCCTCCCGCAAAGTTCGCGGTGG
>NZ_CAWPKW010000208.1:0-5224 GCF_963888615.1 Brasilonema octagenarum UFV-OR1
GACTTTGAGCCAAGAAATTTATTTCTTGGCGGACGAAAAGTATGGTGCAAGATCTGAGTTAACCCCTTGCTAACTCCCAGAATCTAATCTGCTACTTGCTGACATAATTTTCATTTATGGACTCTACGACTGAGCAAATAGAAACTGAAAAATCAACTATAGCCATTATGATTCTTGCTGCGGGTGCATCTACTCGCATGGGTACACCGAAACAGCTATTGCTCTACCAAAAACGAAGTTTGGTGCAATACATTACAGAAATTGCGATCGCTTCGGTTTGTAAACCTGTGGTAGTAGTACTTGGAGCATACTCAGAACAGATTCGCCCCCAAATCAATCACCTTCCTGTGAGCATCGTTGAGAACTTAGATTGGGCTTGTGGAATGAGCACTTCCATCAATAGCGCAATTCAATTTTTGCATAATCTTTCACAAAACATTGAAGCAGTAGTTATTGTAGTTTGTGATCAACCATTTCTTTCACCCCAAATTATTAATCAACTTGTTGATGCATATTATTCCACAAAAAAACCTATTATCGCTTGCGAATATGCAGGAACATTAGGCGTACCTGCTCTGTTTAGTAAAAGATTTTTTTACAAGCTTGCTGAATTACAAGGAACTTCAGGAGCCAAAAAAGTTATTAACAATAACGTGACACTAGTATTTTCTCTTCCTTTTGCGCAGGGAGATATTGATATTGACACACCAAAAGATTATGAACAATTGCTATCGATCAATAGCGATTACATTTGATTTCAGTTGATTTACCAAGCGGTACAAACAGGCAAAATGATTTGATGCTTTAGTATTTGCAGGAACGCGTGAACTTGTTAACGGGATATTAATTGGCTCTTTAGCGCTAAATGCTAGACGCCGAGAATGTATGATTACTGCATAAACTTCTTGAGTTCCTGCACTAACAGATGCACTGTTGTTGACGGATTGTCTTTCTCTGGATTGTGAGGTTCGTATTGTTTCAGAAGTTTTTTAGCATTTTTAATAGCAATAGATTGCTTCTCAAATAGCTCATCATAAATCGTATCGCTATTTTTATTATATGGTCGCCCCAGTAAATAAGTTAACTTCTTCTTATAATCATTTCGAGGAATACCTGTATTGAGAAATTCAAAATGTAGGACATACCATAGTTCAAACGCTTCATTAGAACAAGCTACTTTAAATCCTTGAGTCTCTGCATTTTTTATGGTGTTATTAAAATCTTCTACAGTCCAAGAATCACGATCAAAAACACACCAAACCTGATCGTAATCATCTTGGTTATTTAGTTCGTTTGCGCTTTTAACTAATTTGCTGGGATTCTTTCCTAAACCGTGCACGTTTACTTCAGCGACATTCTTGGAAACACGAAAACTCCTAAAGTAGTTAGGTTCGGTTTTCTCTCCTTCACATATGATCAAGAATCTCTGCCTGATTTCCCTAGTATTAACTTTTCGTTGGTGATATCCACGAGAGTTTTCCTTTTTTCTAGGCATGAGAGTCGATGAGATGGTTTAAACTTCCGATATATGGAATTGCGCCATATCTACCTTTAATATAATCATTCTCAAATGATGCATCGTTTCGTACTTTGTATTCTGCTAGAGAGTACAAATCTGTTGCCCCATATCTATTTTTTTCTGCAAACCAAATCTGATCTCTACGAAAAAGCTTATTACTAAGCAAATTGGTATCGTGAGTCATGAATATTAATTGAGCATTACTTGGATTTGTTTCATTGGAATTAAATAATTCAACAATGGCACGGCTGATCAAAGGATGAATTCTAGCATCAAATTCATCAATGATTATAACTTTACCATTTTTTAGTGTGTCAACAAGAGGTCCTGCTAAAGCAAAAACTTTTTGAGTTCCTTCAGACTCTTGAACATCTAAATTAAACAGTTCTGTAGATAGAATATTTCCTTGATTATCAAATTTTTGGTGCAGTGTTTGAATTAATGTTGCTTTTGCCCCCCCATTTTTTAGAATGAAGTTTTTTATTTCATTAGGCAATTCACTAGGCAAAGAATCAACAGTAACCTCAACTTGTTCTACCTTTATATCGCCAAATCCCAAATCTAATTTTTTGAGCAACTGAAGAATTTCATCTTTCTTTTCGTTATTTATTAAACAACTAACTGTGTATCCTTTACCTATATCACCTCCAGAGACAACATTGATACTGTTTGTCAGCCAATCTAAGATTTTTTCTGCAATTTTGACATTAAATTGAGCAGATACAGACAAGAAGAGAGCATTATGTCTTGTTCTCTCCTGAATACCATCAGCTTTATATGTTTTAGAAATACTAATATCGTCTAATTTGCGCTCAAAAAGTTTAGTTTCTCTTGATTTAGGAACATAAAATAACCATTCACAGACAACTCTGTCACGAGTTGCCTCGAATCCGTATCTATATCTCTTGCTATCCATTAAAAATACTATTTCAAAAAAAGATGGTTTAGCTTCGGTTTCAGTGCTGAGTTTAAATCGCTCAACACTAATTTTTTCTGTGCTTTGAGTCTCTTTAGAAGAATTAACCATGAACCATCTCATGAAATTTAAAGCTTTAGCCAGGTTACTTTTCCCACTTGCATTTGCGCCGTATATTGCAGCGCTTTTAAGTAGTGTTAAATCATCATCTACTTCAAAAACATTGTTTTCATCAAGCTTTTTGTCTTGCGCAACAAGGTTAGCTGCCACCATGCTAAAGGTGACTTGCTCCTTAAACGATCTGTAGTTGCCGACACTAAATTCGATGAGCATAGCATGAAGTTTAGGCTTAAGATATAAATCTGTGAAGAAATCGTAATTTCCTGCTTTAAGAGTAGCAACAATTGGTTGAAGATGCTAAATGATAAGATTGTTTTTAAATGTACAGATGTACTATTCAGACCAAGTGTGATGGTGCAAAGCTTCCCTCTGGGGGCGATCGCATCTCTCATAAACTGCAACGCCGAAACAGCGATCGCAATTTCGCAGGTGTGAGTTACGCATATCTCCTCAAAATCAAATCTTGTGTCACTTCACTCGATGCATTTTCACAAAAAGCCAGGGGATTCACTGCTACGCTGGTCTTGATTGCTGCTGAGTCTATCGATTGGAAGATGATTTTATCCTCAAAGTTTCGATGATGTGAAGGGAGGGTACAAACACGTTGAGTTTCACACGCTTCGTCTGTGCCATAAGTATAGTTGGAAACTTCCTTCAAGTAAGACATCATTATGAAACGCATTGCATATTTAGGACTTGGCATCATGGGCAGTCGTATGGCAGCGAACTTGCTGAAAGCGGGTTATGATGTCACAGTTTGGAATCGTAACCCAGAATCCTGTAAACCTCTGGTTGAACAAGGTGCAACGCAAGCTCAAACACCTGCAAAAGCCGTTGAAAATGCTGAGGCGATTGTGTATTGCCTAGCCAATGACAACGCGGTTGAAGAAGTTGTCTTTGGGCAAGATGGCATTTTATCGAACGTGCGATCCGGACAAATTGGGATCGACATGAGTACAGTTCATCCTGACACCTCCCGCCGACAAGCCGCAGCTTATGCCGAAAAACAAGTTGAATTTCTCGATGCTCCCGTTTTCGGCAGTAAAAACGAATCTGCTGCCGGGGGATTGTGGATTGTCGTTGGTGGCAAGCGTGACGTCTTTGAGCAAGTCAAACCAATTTTAGAGCCGTTAAGCGAAACGATACATTACCTGGGCGACACTGGCAAAGGGACATCGATGAAACTCATCGGTAACTCGATTGTGGCAACTCAAATCCAAGCGTTAGGAGAAGCAATGGTTCTGGCGACTAAAGCCGGACTGAATCCAAAAGACGTTCTCGATGTGTTGCATGTGGTGGATTTTCGCTCTCCGATTTTTGACGGCATGGGCAAGATGCTAGTGGAGCGCAATTTTACACCAAGTTTTGCATTAAAGCACATGCTCAAAGATGCGAATTTGATTGCTCGATTTGCCCAAGATTTGAATTCTCCCACGCCTGCTGCCGCAATTGTCAGAGAAACTATCAAAGCAGCGGTTAACCAAGGATGGGGAGAAGAAAATGCGTCTGCCCTGATTAAAGCCCTGGAATTAGAAGCGGCAGTAACTGTTCAATGATAATTACAAAGCTTCGCTAGGGGCAATGCAAACAGAGTTTGCAGTATTCCTGGGGGCGATAAGCCGGACGCTTTAGCTTGTGCATATCGCCACTTTTCATGTTTTGACTATTAACAAAAATAAGAAATTCGGATATTCTAACCAAGATATGCATTAATTTTTACCAAGAAACGTTTACCTGATGAAAATATGACCCAAGCATACGACATCTTCCTAGCAGGCGGTCTTGTTATGTGGCCTTTGTTGGGCTTATTTATAGTCACTTCGGTATGCATCTTGGAACGCAGTTGGTTCTGGTTCAGGCTAATCATTCAAGAAAAACAGGTCGTGCGTGAGGTTTTGACAACAGCAAAGGTAGATTTAAAAGAAGCAGAAGAAATTGCAGAAAGTTCTCAGACTTTAGCCATTGGCAGGTTTTTAGTAGAACCTCTTAGACTCAAAAAACCCTCTCCTGAAACCTTTCATTTGGCAATCAAAGCCGCTTGTGATAAAGAATTCGTAGAAATGCGTAAAGGTGATATAGTCCTGAAAAGCGTGGCGGCAATCGCCCCCTTGCTAGGTATATTAGGTACAGCTGAGGGTTTAATCAACACTTTCACTAACCTTAAAACTAACTCTTTCAATCTTACTGATTTCTCTAAAGTTACACCTGGTCTTGCTCAAGCACTAATTAGCTCTACAACTGCTATAGCTATTACAGTTTTTGCCTTTCTCTTTATACGAATTTTTCTTTATTTGCGAGTGCGACAAATCGATTTATTTTCTCAAATTGGCAATGATTTAGAACTCATTTATTTGCAATTCTGGCATGAACCTTCCACTCAAACAGACACTCAGACTAATAGTGAACAGTGAGTATAGCAATTCTAAATCATAAGCCCTGGTGGCACGCTACGCGTATCTCCTCCCCAGACGCTGCTTTGTATGCCTATGGCAAGCCTTACGGCTAACGCATGATTGCGTGTGCTTGCGCTTACGTGAAGAACAAGATTTTCGACTTTTCTTATAAGTTGGAAATGTTCTTTTTTTGTTACTAAAAATAATACTTATTGTTATTCCAATACGGTTCAGTTAAGGATTGTCGGTGATAGCGAAGCACACGTGTAGAGACGT
>NZ_CAWPKW010000209.1:0-63783 GCF_963888615.1 Brasilonema octagenarum UFV-OR1
GTCGCCTACGGAGGGAGACCCTCCTGCAGCGCTGTCTCACCGTGCGGGGGTTCCCCCCGTTGAGGCGTCTGGCGTTGCCGGGCGGAAGATTCCGTCCGGCGAGCTTTGCGACTTGAGGCGACTGGCGTTCAACAACAATCAACAAGTGATTGTGCAGTTTAAATACGTTTTAGCTTAACAAATTCTAAAATTATACTCTCACTAGAGAAAATTATATAGAATCTATCTTTTGACAGATACTATATAAAATATAAGTTAACAATAAATAAACGTATAAATAAGAAAAATGTATGATAAAGAAAGTTTTTCTGTGTAACGACTAGGCGAATTTTGAGTTTTAAGGATACTTACTCAAAGCTATGACTGCATTCTGTCCTCCAAACCCAAAGCTAAAACATAATACGCGCTGAATTTTACTTTTACGCGACTCCCTCACCAAATTAAAATCAAATTCCGGGTATTTCAAACCAACACATGGTGGTAATATCTGTTGCTTCAACGCCATTAGTGAAAAAGCGATCCCCAAAGCTCCAGATGCTCCTAATGTATGACCTGTAGCTCCTTTTGTAGAACTGACTGCCACGCCTTGAGAAAATAATTTTTGTATCAACAAGCTTTCTAAAGAGTCATTTAATTGCGTAGCTGTACCATGAGCATGAATATAATCAATATCATTTGCACTCAGGTAACTGCGATTTAGACATTGTTTGACTGCAGCGATCGCACTCCTAGCTTCTGGTTCTGGTACGTTTGCATGATATGCGTCTGCTGTCAAGCCAAAACCAAGAATTTGTCCATACACTTTTGCTTGACGCTGCTGTGCTAATTCTGCTGATTCTAAAACAAAGACTGCACCTCCTTCCGCCAAAACTAAGCCTTCCCGACGAACATCGAAAGGATAAGCTCCTGTTTTCGCCAAGGCTCCCATTTGCTCAAACCCAGCTATAGTAAGGGGTGTAATCGGGGAATCAACTGCACCAGCAATCACTCGCTGACATTGCCCAGTTTGGATCAGATCAGCGGCTTGTGCGATCGCCCAAATTCCAGTAGCACAAGCCGCCATTGGTGCCAAAACAACTCCGCAAGCACCGATTTGCCGTGCTGCTGCAATAGCATTCATATGAGGCAAAGTATCCAACCAAGCCTCTAAAAAAGAGGGGGAGCAGGGAGCGGGGTGCTGGGGGGAAGAAGAACTAATCGAGATTAGCTCTTGCTCTGTTTTTCTCCCCTTCGGGGATGACCTCCGGTCACGCTGCGCTAACGCAGTCGCCTGCGGAGGAGCCAGTACTTGATGAGGGTCTCCCGACAGAGGATAAGAGCGTTGGAAACCCTCCCGCAGTGCTGTCTCACCTGCTCCCCGGCTTTTGAGCATTTGTCGCGCCATCTGCTCCCATAATCCCTGATAGCTGCGACTCGAACCAATCACAACTCCACAATCTGGCAAAGGTGAGCATAGTCCTGCATCTTTCAAAGCAGATGTTACAACCAACTGAGTCAGGACTTTTATCTGTGCTGGTTGTTCGAAAATCATTGCTAAGGGACGCGGTTCCAATTCTGGAAATGGTTGATGCGATCTTATTCCAGATTCACCTGCGATTAGCTTTTGCCAATTGTCCTCTAAATTCTTGCCTAAAGCGGAGACTAAACCAATACCAGTGACAACAACTGCGACCATTTTTGGAAGTCCCAGAGAAGGGAAAAAGGCAGAGGAGTAGGGGGTTAAGGAGAAAGGAAGAACAAGAGCTAATGTTTATTAGTTCTTATTTCTCCTAACAACAGAGTTTCTTTCCTCACTCCTTTATTCCCTCACTCCCTTATTTCTACTTTCTACTGTCCAGCGTTTTTCAGATTCTCTGCACCTTTGGTGACTTTGGCAGAGTCAATGCGATCGCCCTGCTGAATCTTGTTAACAACATCCATACCATTGGTCACATTGCCAAAAACAGCATAGTCACCATCTAGGAAACCTAAATCAGCCAAAGCGAAGTAAAACTGTGAGGAAGCAGAATCTGGCATTTGCGATCGCGCCATTGCGACTGCACCTTGCTTGTGCTGTAATACTGGCGGCTTATCTATACCAGCCGTTTTGAGTGTTTTGCTGTAAATTGGCTGATCAGAGCCTTTGGGCTTAATTTCTAGGGGTATGTAGCGAATTTTTCCAGTTTTTGGGTCAGTAAAACTTCCTGTTCCCAACCGACTTGCTGGTACTTTTGGATCTTTACTTTGAGGATCGCCTCCTTGAACCACAAAGGGTTGGGGTTGGCGTACAACTCTATGGAAAACTAAGCCATCGTACACGCCCCTCTGGACTAAATCAACAAAGTTACCTGCGGTGATTGGGGCATCAGTTCCGTCTACTTCAATGGTAATAGGTGAACCTTTGACGGTCATAACCACCGTTGCTTTTCCTTCGAGTCGTGGTAAATCTTTCATTCCAGGAATACTCTCGTTTGTATTTTCAGATACAGAAATTGCCTCTGTGGTTGCCGTATTGGTGGTTGTCTCAGCGCTTGAGTTGTTGCTTGCTTCAGTAGCTGCGGATGTTGGGGAGGAATTAGAAACACTTTGCTGTGTGGAACAGCTCCCCAATATCAACGTACCGATAATAATGAGAACCACTAAAAATTGGGGAATTTTTAACCGCATTGCCAGTTACAGACACAACCACTGTATCTTAGCCTCTAAAGTCCTTCTAGGGGCACACTCAAAAAGCGAGCCAACTGAGCACCTTGAATTTCCAACTGTTGCAAAGACAAAGGTTGACCTACCCGTGTTAAAGGAATGTCTCGCCGACCTTTAACGCGCAGGTAAAGTTCGCGACGAGGGTTAAGACCTTCTTTGACCTGAATTCGCACAGATTGCACATCTTCTGTACTGCAGTCAATTTGAATACGACGGTTTTTTCCTGGATATCCCAAGCGGAAAATTGTAATGGTGCCATTTTCTCGGTTAAACTCGTTGTATCCGCCTCCCACGTTCCATAAAACCGTCAGCCATAAGTATAAGGCTAGGAGTGAGCCAGCAGCACCATACAATCCCATAACCAACCCTTGTGGAACGAATGCCAACTGAGTCGGGTCGGAAACTATAAGTAAATTAATTTTGAGATAGCTGGAAATACCAGCGAGCAGGAAGCCCGTGGCTCCTAAGGAAACGACAGTTGCCCACCAGTAGTTACTGAACCGACGAGAACCGAGAACCTTCTGATGTAGGACATTTGAAGTAGATTTATCGCCGTTAGGCGATTCACCTCGTGTGGTGGTTGTTGATGCCGTCATTAGAACTACCTTGGTGCGTGAGATCTTCTCATTACAAAGTCTGCCATTAGAGCAGGTGTATTGCAAGTTTAGCGGATTACTCACCTTCGGGTATGTCCTATGCCTTTGACGTACTCCCGCGCACAAATGCACGGGGATTCTTAAAGGATGTTCCAATGTAGGCTTTAGCCTTACATTTCCACCCTAATTCCTGTTTATTAGACTCTTAACTAGATTGTTGCCTATCCCCCTGAGATCCTCCGGGGAAGACCTATGCCGGCAGAGCGCCATAGAGCGCTTCTAGCCGGCACGAGGGTCTGACTACTCATTGCTGAGAACTTTAAATTTGTAACTTTTCTGAGAAAAGTTGTGTCAGATTGTAAAATTTCTGATATTGATATTAATAAGTAGGTTCGTGCTTTATACCAGATTTCTTCATGCAAATCAGGCACAAAGGCGGGCTGATATGATAAATTAAGAATCATTAAGTTTGCGCAAGCTGGACAACCAACTGGTGGAAACTCTTGTGACACATATAAAAGTGAGAAATGCTGACTTAATACCACATACTCTCATAATGTCAGTAGCTCTATGGCTGCTGTCAGTGTCACAAAAAAGTTAATTGCTCAAAAAAAGTTGCAATTTTAGTAAAAAGAGGATTTTAGTCCGATGACCATCGCAGTAGGACGCGCCCCGTCAAAACGAGGGTGGTTTGACGTTCTCGACGACTGGTTAAAGCGAGACCGTTTCGTATTCGTAGGTTGGTCAGGAATACTACTGTTCCCCTGCGCCTTCCTAGCATTAGGCGGCTGGCTAACCGGTACAACTTTTGTCACCTCTTGGTACACCCACGGGATAGCATCATCCTACTTAGAAGGATGTAACTTCCTGACAGTAGCAGTATCGACCCCAGCAGACGCAATGGGACACTCGTTACTACTGCTGTGGGGACCAGAAGCACAAGGCGACCTGACCCGTTGGTTCCAACTGGGAGGGCTGTGGCCATTCGTAGCACTGCACGGAGCATTTGCGCTGATTGGTTTCATGCTGCGGCAATTTGAAATCGCTCGGTTGGTGGGAATTCGTCCTTACAATGCGATCGCATTCTCTGCTCCAATCGCAGTGTTCGTGAGTGTGTTTTTGATGTACCCCTTGGGACAATCAAGTTGGTTCTTTGCACCCAGCTTCGGTGTGGCAGCAATCTTCCGCTTCCTGCTGTTCTTGCAAGGATTCCATAACTGGACACTTAACCCCTTCCACATGATGGGAGTAGCTGGAGTACTAGGTGGAGCGCTGCTTTGTGCGATCCACGGTGCAACAGTAGAAAACACCTTGTTTGAAGACGGTGAAGGATCAAACACGTTCCCCGCGTTTACTCCTACGCAATCTGAAGAAACTTACTCGATGGTGACAGCAAACAGATTCTGGTCACAGATATTTGGAATTGCTTTCTCCAACAAGCGTTGGTTGCACTTCTTCATGCTGTTTGTGCCCGTCACAGGCTTGTGGATGAGCGCAGTAGGAATTGTAGGTTTAGCACTCAACCTGCGGGCTTATGACTTCGTGTCGCAAGAATTGCGCGCGGCAGAAGACCCAGAGTTTGAAACTTTCTATACCAAGAACATTTTGCTCAACGAGGGTATCCGCGCTTGGATGGCTCCTGCTGATCAACCTCACGAAAAATTTGTATTCCCTGAAGAGGTACTACCACGTGGTAACGCTCTCTAATAATAGATCAATCGCTTTCGGTGGTGGTCGTGACCAAGATTCCACCGGGTTTGCTTGGTGGGCTGGTAATGCCCGTCTGATTAACCTATCCGGTAAACTACTGGGTGCTCACGTTGCTCATGCTGGCTTGATTGTATTTTGGGCCGGAGCGATGACTTTGTTTGAAGTCGCTCACTTCATTCCCGAAAAACCCATATATGAGCAAGGCAGCATCCTGATACCTCACCTTGCTACCTTGGGATGGGGTGTAGGTCCTGGTGGTGAAATTATTAACACCTATCCCTACTTTGTGATCGGTGTACTCCACCTTATCTCCTCAGCTGTACTCGGTTTCGGCGGTATTTATCACGCCATCCGCGGTCCAGAAACCTTAGAAGAGTATTCCTCATTCTTTGGTTACGACTGGAAAGATAAGAACAAAATGACCACCATCATCGGTTTCCACCTCATCATTTTGGGATGCGGTGCCTTACTGTTGGTGCTGAAGGCAATGTTCTTTGGTGGTGTCTACGATACTTGGGCACCTGGCGGTGGTGATGTTCGCGTCATCAGCAACCCAACACTGAACCCGGCGGTCATCTTCGGGTATTTGGTGACTTCTCCATTCGGCGGAGAAGGCTGGCTCGTCGGCGTCGATAACATGGAAGATGTTATTGGCGGTCACATTTGGGTTGCTCTGATCTGTATTTCTGGCGGTATTTTCCACATCCTTACCAAGCCTTTTGGTTGGGCACGCCGCGCTTTAATCTGGTCAGGTGAGGCTTACCTCTCCTACAGCATAGCTGCTGTATCTCTGATGGCTTTCATTGCTTCTTGCTTCGTCTGGTTCAACAACACTGTTTACCCCAGTGAATTTTACGGACCAACAAACGCTGAAGCATCTCAAGCTCAGTCTTTCATCTTCTTAGTGCGTGACCAAAAACTGGGAGCTAACGTCGCTTCTGCTCAAGGTCCAACTGGTCTAGGTAAATACCTCATGCGCTCCCCCAGTGGTGAAATCATCTTTGGTGGTGAAACCATGCGCTTCTGGGATTTCCGTGGTCCTTGGCTGGAGCCGCTGCGCGGTCCCAATGGTCTTGACTTGGATAAAGTAAAGAACGACGTTCAGCCTTGGCAAATTCGTCGTGCGTCTGAGTACATGACCCATGCTCCCAACGGTTCAATCAACTCTGTGGGTGGCGTGATCACGGAGCCTAACTCCTTCAACTACGTGAATCCCCGTGCTTGGTTGGCGACTTCTCACTTCGTGTTAGCTTTCTTCTTCCTCATCGGTCACTGGTGGCACGCTGGTCGTGCTCGTGCAGCAGCTGGTGGTTTTGAGAAGGGAATTAACCGCGAAACTGAGCCAGTATTGTTCATGAACGAACTCGACTAACAGATTTGTTTTATCACTGACAATCACTTACTTGAAAAGCTCCTGTATCAAAGCAGGAGCTTTTTCTTAATTTGGTTTTCCCTTCTGTGTTGACTATCAATTCTTCAATGAATTGGTCAGTATATTTACTAACTCTAGCTGCCAGAATCAACCAGCTTGATGATGCTTGAGCAATCCCAATCCAACTCTAGCTAAATCGTAAGCTCCCGCCCACAAGATTCGACAGAATCAGGGACGTCCACGTTACAAATCGGGGGAACCTTCTCTCCCAGCGCTGCTTTGTGCAGCGTCACCCGCTCTCGATATGTAAGTTTTAGCGCATCTTTTGCTCAAGAAACTCTAGAAAGACTTTGACTTTCATTGGGAGATATTTTCGACTGGGGTAAAGTCCGTTAATCGGGACCGGAGCTGATGACCACTGGGGTAAGACGTTTACTATATCCCCACCGTGTAACTGCTGCTGAAACAGAAATTCCGGTAGCAGCCCAATCCCTACTCCAGCAACGATTGCTTGATAAATGGGGGCAACGTCATTGCTGAGTAGTCGTGGATGAAAGGAGAGCGTTACTGTTTCGTGCTGTTTATTATGCAATGTCCAGGTGACTTCGTTCTGATGATGAGCCATATAAAGCAGCGTATGACTGGTCAAATCAGCAATTGCTCTTGGTTCGCCAGCGGTTTTGAGATAGGTTGCGCTGGCAAAGAGTTTCTGACGACCTGTGCTAATCCGTCGCATGATCAGGGTTGAATCGTCCAATTCCCCAATCCGAATCGCTAGATCATACCCTTCCTTCACAATATCCTTGTATTCAGTCGTGGCATTGAGAATCACTCGAATATCAGGGTAGATCAGCAGAAACTCCGGCAAATTGGGTGCGAGAACAGACTGCACAAACAACATGGTGGCTGTCACTCGCACAGTGCCTTGCGGATGCCCCTGGAGGCTCGCGATCGCATCATCACCATCATGTAACGCATCGAGAATAGGTAAACAGTTTTTGTAATACAGTCGTCCTTCTTCAGTTAAAGAAACCCGCCGCGTCGTGCGATGAAATAATCGGACTCCTAGCCGTTGCTCTAGCTTATTGACTTTCAGACTGACGGTAGATTTAGGCAAGTCTAGCGATCGCGCGGCTGCGACAAATCCTCCCAGTTCCGCGACTTTGAGAAATACTAAAACAGCATTTAAATCGTCCATAACCTGCACTAACTCCGATGAGAGTATCTGCACTCTGCCATTGTTCAATATTACAAACAATCAATTCATAAAAACTACCTTTATCTGTATAAGTTGATTAATCATACTGGGAGATGTTAAATACAGAGGAAACTTTAAATTGAAGCAATCGTACTTTGTGAAATCAAGCCTTGAACGAAAAATACTACGGTGGGTTCACATTGTTTTGAGCATCCCAGCGCACACTCAGTTGCCACCGAAATGAAAGCCCGTTTGAAAAACACCGTTCGTGTTACCCTTTTGACTTCCGATTGGATCAGAGTCTTTAAGTAAGCTAAATAGAGGTCTCATATGCAATATCTTGTGATCTTCACACCGAAACAAAAAATTGGAAGCGCTGAAATGCCCTCTGACTTCCCGCAATTGTTACGCGGGGAAGAGGCGCGAGCGAAAGATCTCTACATGGAAGGACTTCTGCGTCAATCGTGGGTGCTGGGCGAGAGAGACCACGGTGCAGCCGTTCTCTTTGAAGCGGAGTCACCAGAGCATCTGCAAGAGATCATCGCCAGCTTTCCACTGATCAAAGCTGACTACTCTAACACCCAGGTCTTCCCGCTCGCGCCAGATCCAGCATTCGCAGAGAAGTCCTGATCAAGGTCGCATTTCTCTGACCGGAAAACCCACTCAGCATTACATAGGAGCATTGAACTATGAAAGTCCTCGTCATAGGAGCCGCCGGCAAGACCGGTAGAGCTGTAGTCGAACAGGCTGTGTCCGCTGGACACCAGGTCACGGCCTTCGTTCACAAAGCTGACGAATACGAAGTCTCGGATGTTCGCGTCATCGAAGGGGATGCTACCGACAGTGCCACAATGGACGCAGCAGTTCTCGGTCAAGACGCGGTGCTTGACACGATCGGCGGCAAAACACCTTACAAGGAAACCACGCTCGAATCGAGTGCCGCCAACACAATCATCACTGCCATGCAGCGAAACGATGTACGCCGTCTGGTGGTAACTTCCATGATTAGCGAAGGGGATAGTGAGGCGAATACCACCTTTTATGAGCGCTTACTTGTTTCCACCTTTTTGCGCGGTGCGGACAAGGACAAAGCGGCAATGGAGTCTGCTGTCGAATCGAGCGGTCTGGACTGGGTGATTCTTCGCCCAGCCATCCTCACCGACGACCCCGCCAAGGGGAACGTTCGAGTCTTCGATCCCGAAACGGGCGAGAAGGCGCATAAGATTACCCGTGCCGATCTGGCTGACTTCATGCTTGCCCAGCTTTCCAGTAACGAATACCTCCATCAAGCCGTGACGATCGCAAATAGCTAAGTTAGTTAGGAGAATCATTATGTCTACAACAGAAACCAGTGCAAAGGATGAAGCGGCAATCAAAGCAGTGATGACAACGTTTGCCGAGGCGTGGAACGCTAAAGATGCGGAGCACTTGGCGACGTTGTTTGCCGAGGATATCGATTTCGTGGACGTCCTAGGTCGTTGGTATAAAGGGCGAACCGAGGCGAAACAAGGACACGCGCAGGCGCTGGCGTCGTTCTTAAGCGATAACCAGATGACTATTACTGACACCCAAATTAAATTCCTGACCCCGGATGTGGCAGTCGCACATACCACTTGGGAAACTACTGGACAGAAGAGTCCTGATGAAGTACATCGAATAGAAAATATAGGTGTCTGGACAGCCGTAACAACCCGCAAGGAGAACACCTGGCAGATTACCGCTTTCCACAACACAGGGACTGTGCCACTTTCTGACTGAAGCGTAACAAAAAGTTTGCTTTAAGCAACTGCTCTTAGGGGATGTGGTAGTAGCGGAACGAAAACTAACGCGCTGAGCCCACAAAGCATCCTAGGACTGTATTTTCGCATGAGTTGATGTCTGAAACTATCCCGCTAATAAAATTTGCGGTATGCCTCCTTTTTTGTCCGGTTTTCACAACCAACTAAGCTAAACAGAAGTGTCCTATGCAATATCTTGTTATCTTCACGCCCAAACAGAAATTCGAGACTGATGGAATGCCCTCTGACTTCCAGAAACGGGAACTCGAAGAGCAGGCGCAAGCGCAAGTCCTTTACGCGGAGGGAGGTCTCCGTCAAGTGTGGGCGCTGGACACGAAAAACCGCGGCGCAGCCGTTCTCTTTGAAGCGGAGTCACCGGAGCATCTGCAAAAGATGATCGATAGTTTTCCACTGATTAAGGTTGATTACGCTGACTACCAGATCTTACCGCTCGCGCCGTATCCAGCATTTGCGAAGAAGTCCTGATCAAGGTTACATTTATCTGACTGAAAACTCACTAAGTGTCACATAGAAGAGTTAAAACCTGATGGCTACAACACAACCTCAAACCAACCAACTAATGCGCGATCGCGTCGTTCTCGTTACAGGTGCCAGTCGTGGGATTGGTGCTGCAACCGCTAAGCTGCTCGGTCGTCACGGGGCTGCTGTTGGAGTTAACTACTACACCAACGAAGTAGCCGCTCAGGAAGTCGTGGATGAAATTACATCAAGCGGGGGCAAAGCACTGCCAGTCAAAGCGGATGTCAGAGATCACCAGCAGGTTGAAGCAATGGTGCAACAGGTTGTAGAGGCATTTGGTTCGATTGATACCCTCGTAGCTAACGCCAATGCTGCCTTTTTTGCATCCTCGTTTATCGATACTCCCTGGGAAGATTTTGAAGCCAAATTGCTCGGTGAACTCAAAGGTACTTTTTTTCCTTGCAAAGCAGTTGTTCCATCAATGATTGAACAAAAACGCGGTTGCATTGTTGTCGTTAGCAGTGGCGCATCTCGAACCCCCAGTGAAGGGCTGTCTGCCCACAGCACAGCAAAATCTGGACTTGATGCGTTTGTCAAAAGCTTGGCGTTAGAACTCGGTCCCTATGGTATTCGGGCTAATATCGTCTCTCCTGGCTTGACCCTAACGGATGCCACGCAATGGCTACCGCAGGAGCAGAAAGACGCTTCTGCCCAACAGGTTCCCCTCCGACGCAACGGACTGCCGGAAGATATTGCCAGCGCAATCCTGTTATTAGCCTCTGAGCAAGCAAACTTTATCACCGGGGCTTATTTGCCTGTCAGTGGTGGTGTGCAAATGCTTTGAACTGACAATCTGGTCGTTATGGATACTTATGAAGCAAGTTGTTGCTGAAAAGTAATGCTTTTTCCACGAAGGAATCTGCCTTTGAGATAGCTAGATCATTACCAAATCAGCAACGCCATGAAGCAATTGTTGCCAAGCAATGGAGAGAAACGATGCAGTCCGACAGTAAGAAGCTTAAACACAACAATGCTGATGCAGTCGAGATCCGCCATCCGCTCACCGAAAAGGATGGCGAGACCGTCGCCGTGATGCGGACGGAGGCTGCTTCCTCCAAAGGCAAGTTGAGGGGATCGGATGCTCGCGGTGCCTTCGACGAGATCCAGGAGAAAACCCCGGACGCGTCGGGTGTCAGCTACGAGCAGGGTACAGTCGGGGGTGTGCCAGGCGTTTGGTGCCACCCGCAGAACCCACGTCCGGGCGTCGCCATCCTCTATCTTCACGGAGGAGCCTATGTGCAAGGTTCGGCACACGCCTATCGGCATCTCGCCGGTCAGGTCGCTGTGCGCACGAGCGTATCCACGTTCGTCGCGGACTACAGACTCGCGCCAGAACACCCCTTCCCAGCCGCCTTGGACGATGCGAAGGCGGCTTATCGCGGACTCGTCAAACAGGGCACCCAGAAGATCGCGATCGTCGGTGACTCAGCGGGTGGTGGTTTGGCTCTCGTCCTGCTGGCGATCGCACAATCCGATGCTCTTGCACGCGGTAGCGTCGCTCCTTCCGCTGCCGTTGTGATGTCGCCCTGGACAGACCTGGCTTTGACAGGACTGAGTTTACAGGATCACGCAGACGACGATCCACTGTTGACGAGAGAGGTGCTGTCAATGGCTAGCGCGAGCTACCTGAACGGGCACGAGCCAAACGATCCTCTGGTCTCGCCGCTTTACGGCAGTTTCACTGACCTGCCTTCGATTCAAATTCACGTCGGAACGAGTGAGGTGCTTCTCGATGACACGCGCCGCTATGCCAAGCGTGCCCATGCCGAGGAGGTCGATGTGACGGCTCACGTGTGGGAGGGAATGACGCACGTCTTTCCGGGGAACGTCGGAACACTGAACGCAGCGGAGGCGGCTTTGGGCATGATAGCTACCTTCCTAAAGAGCAAGACTAATCCGTAATACGTTCCGTTGAGCAGAAACTTGCTAAGCAAACACTTATACAAACCAATCATGAAAAACAACGAAGCGAACAACATGCCATAAAGCTACTGCATCAATTCACAAGGAGATAAATTAACATGGCTCAAGCACCGATCAACCAATTTTTTGCAGCTATTAGACAAAATCAAGCGTTAAAGACACAGTGTCAAGCTGCAGGCGATATACAAACCTGCGTCAACCTTGCAGAAGCACAAGGCTATCTCTTCACGGCTGAAGAATTGCAGGCTGAGTTGAGCAAATTATCAAAAGAAGAGGTGGCAGAATTGGTCAATCCAGGAATAGCCCCTCGACTACATATTGAGCCGCACTGATTTGTGATTTAGGGGACTATTGATATTTCTCAACCCGAAAGTGACAACCAAAGCGATCGCTTTGCAGCTAGACCCATTAGAAGGTGTCTGAGCTATAGGGCAAGTCGTCGCTCAAACACTGCTTGTAAAATGCCGTGGTACCACTGTTCGCTTTTATGAGGCAAGACAATGAATTTTAATACAGACAAGATCGCCCTTGTGGTGGGAGCTGCAGGGCATTTTGCTGGGCTTACCGTTCCTGCACTGCATAAACGAGGTATCCGTGTTCGCGGTTTTGTCCGGACAACAGACCAAGGAGAGGTGGCACTTCGCAATGGAGCTTCCGAAATCGCATTAGGAGATCTCCAAGACAGCCAAAGCGTGCAGACCGCGTTGCGTGGAACGGAAGCGGTTTTCTACATTGCACCCCAGTTTAGTCGAAATGAAGCTGACATCGGAGTAAATTTTGTAAAATTATGCAAAGAGGCTGGCGTGCACCGCATCGTTTTTTCGTCAATTCTGCACCCAACAATTACCTCATTGCAGATACACTCCGCAAAAGGTCCTGTTGAGGCTGCAATTATTGAGTCCGGTCTAGAATTTGTAATTTTGCAACTAGCTATGTTCTATCAAGACATCAGCCTATCATGGCCTAGTATTATACAATCTGGCATTTTTGCCGAGCCGTTCTCCCCTACTGCAAAGCTCGCGCGGGTTGACTATCGAGACGTAGCGGATGTCGTCGCAATCGCCTTGACCGAGGACCGTCTTACAAACGGGACATTTGAACTTTGTGCGGAAGGATATTACAACCGACAAGATGTGGCATCGATAATGAGCGATTGTCTTGGGCGTCAGATCAAGGCTGACACTGTAACATTTGAGGAATGGGTTGAGTTGACCAAACCAAAGCCCGACGACATAGAACCGGAAAGCGAAATGTACGCGTACTACGGAAAGTATGGATCTCCGGGAAATTCATTTGTCCTGCGAAGTATATTAGGTCGGGAGCCACGCACCATAAAACAGTTTGTCTGCGACCTAATCGACGGAGTCGCCACCGTTGCTTCATGAAAATGGGTGGAGTCGAGGGGGTTATGGCACTTCCAAGGAGTGTCATCAACCCAACCATGGCCTGACCGGGCTATCGCACACGTAAGGAGGGCATATGAAGGTTGTATTCAAAGATGATTCATTCGCGTTTGAATTTGTTCAAAACCTCGGTTTCATGTACTACGAACGATTCTGATTCATGCGGCATCGGGCGGAGTGGGCATGTTCGCGGTGCAGTTTGCCAAATGGAAAGGGGCACACGTGATTGGAACGACCTCAGCTGCGAATATAGAATTTGTTAAATCTCTGGGCGTAGATCAAGCGATCGACTACAAAGCTACACCTTTTGGCGCTTAGGGGTTATTGATTCGTAAAAAATCGGTCATTTGCTTTCAATCGTGGTGCAGTCGTTCTCTTTGAAGCGAAGTCACTGCAACACAACCAACAGACGAGAGGAGAACTGTATGGCAGATCTAAAGCTTGACATTGCATTTTGGAACTATGACCGCACCCGTGCTCTGGCAGATGGCACGGTGAAAATCGAGGGTGTCGATGCCACGTATCACAGCGCCCCGATCGTGACAGAAATCTTCCAAGGCATGATTGGGGAACGGAAATTCGATGTCTCCGAATTGGGCATGACGTACTTCCTGCGCACATTTGAGGGCCCAGAGTCGCCATTCGTTGCGATTCCCGTCTTTCCCAATCGAGCGTTTCGGCATTCCGCGATTTACATCAACAAGGCGAGCGGTATCGAGAGGCCTGAAGACCTTAACGGTAAAACCATCGGCGAACTCGCTCTCTACAGCCACGATGCAGGCATCATGCCGAAGGGAATGCTGTCGGATGAGCACGGGTTCAAACCCGAGACGTGCCGCTGGGTTATCGGCGGACTCGACTGGCCGTTGAAGCCAATCGACTTCGTTCCGCATACGCATCCGGTAAATGTTCAGGTGACAGACATTCCAAAGGGCAAAGAGTTGGGTGCCATGCTTGAAGCCGGCGAACTCGATGCGCTGATTTCAGCGGATGTGCCGAAGTGCATCCTTGAGAACTCACCCAAAGTGACGCACCTCTTTCCTGACTACCCAACGGTGGAGCGCGAGTATTACAAGCGCACGGGCATTTTCCCGATCATGCACACCGTTGTCATCCGCAAGGACATTCTCGCGCAGCATCCCGGATTGGCGCAGTCAGTGTATAGGGGCTTCTGGGAGGCCAAGAAGGCTGCGGAGGAAGAGTACAAGCACGGCATGATCTTCAACAACATGGGCACGATGTTCCCGTGGTTCAGCAAACTCATCACAGAAGATCGTGGAGTGCTCGGTGAAGACTGGTGGCCATACGGGATCGAGGCGAACCGGAAAGCTATTGATGCTGTGCTTCGCTACCACTTCGAGCAGGGCATCACCAATCGCCTCTTCAAGATCGAGGATATCTTCGTGTCGGAGCTGCTCACCGCATAGCAAGTCCGCCCCAAGCTATCATTGCCAAAAAGAAGGGATGGGGGTAAGATTTGCCTATCACTCGTCAGAAATTTATGGTCTTTCGTTGCCTGAATGATCATCTTATCCGGAATCTTTAATATTCAAAGTGATGTTTTAATCATTGCATTGCTTACTGAGCGCCCTGCATGAACGAAACAGACAGCATCGACAACCTTGAAGCTAAACCTCGCCCCTGGTGGAAACGTATTCCCCTGACTTTACAAATTGTCATCGCGCTTATTGTGGCAGTTGTGTTGGGTGTTGGATTGGGTGCAGGAAACCCCAGCCCAGCAAATAAAACCTTCATAGAAACTTTAGCAATTCCGGCTGAATTGATATTAAAGGCTCTCCGCGCCCTTGCGACGCCGTTGATTTTGATGGCAGTATTGCATACCTTCTTGACAACCAATATTCCCGGCACAGCGGGACGGCGTTTAGCGGTGCTGCTGTTTACTAACACGACAGTCGCGATTGTGATTGGGCTTTTTGTGGCAAATGTCCTGCGTCCTGGTACATGGGGAAGTTTGACTGCTTCGGGAAGTGGACAAACAGCCACGAAAAATTTTGATCCCTGGGGACTGTTGAAAGATGCTGTACCAGAAGCAGTCCTTCAGCCTTTGGTTAATAATAATGTTATCCAGCTTATTGTTATTGCTCTTTCGTTTGCGATCGTTTTGCGGGCAATAAAATCAGAACAACTTGCCCAAGGTAAGAGAGGATACCAGGCGATAGAGGATATAGTTGGCATTTTGTTTGAGTCTATCATCCGCATCCTCCACTGGGTGATTGCCTTGGTGCCATTAGCAGTTTTTGGAATTGTAGGTAAAACTGTTGCTGAAAAAGGTTTTGAACCGTTTAAATCTCTGGGCGCGTTTGTGATAGCGGTACTGGTGGGGTTGACGTTGCAAGCTTGCTACTACCTGACGAGAGTGAAATTTGGTTCTTGGGTGAACCCAATAAACTTTTTGCGTGGCGGTTCTGATGCCTTTTTAACAGCTTTCTCAACTGACTCCTCTGTGGCGACAATGCCTATTACCTTTGAGGCTTTGCAGCACAAAATTGGTTTACGAGAATCCTCTGCTTCTTTGGGGGCGTTAGTTGGCTCAAATTTCAACAATGATGGCACAGCGCTTTATGAGGCAACATCTGCGTTGTTTATCTCCCAAGTACTTGGGCTACATCTGAATATTGGGCAGCAGTTTGTTGTCATTCTGACGTCGATTTTTGCGTCAGTGGGTGCAGCGGGTATCCCAGAAGCTGGGTTAGTCACGATGACACTGGTGTTTACTTCCGTTGGCTTGCCCACACAGTATATTGCTTTGTTGATCACAGTGGATTGGTTTTTGGATCGCTGTCGTACTGTGATCAATGTTATGGGAGATATGACTGTGAGTGCCTTACTGGATGGGAAAAAGCCGCGCTCTGTTGATGAGGCGTAATTTAATAATTCATAATTCGTAATTGCATTTGAAAAGAATTACGAATTATGAATCATTAATTACAAATAATGATTTTCACCTTGCGTGATTTGGGCGTGGGTGGCGATTTGGAATCTTTACTAATGACAAGTTTGATTACACCTACCAACTTGTGCCCAAACTTGCCTGTGAGGTGAATTCGGACTAGTCTCCTCTAAAAGGTCTAGTTTGATGATCTTTAACTTTTCTCCCGGCTGAAGCTCATATAGCAGTGATGATGACGAGGATTTTTTTTCTCTTAAATCCACCTTGCGTTTAATAGTAACTACTCCTCCTGGTGCTGGAACCAAAAGGTTATCAATTATCTGATTATCTGCAGTTTGAAGCAGGTCATCTCCAAAAATTAAACCCTTTGAGGTATTATTAACTAGACCAATCTCTGTCCAGCCAATTGGAGTAACTTGTTGTGTTGAGTTTAGAGTTGAATTAGATTCTAATGAAAAAATTCCTAATAAATTAGGTAGTTGAGGAAGAAAAACGCTTGCAATTGCTATAAAGATAATAGGCTTAGCAATCAGTATCAGTTTTGCCCTATTCCGCCTACGATACTTGGCTTTCCTAGGGAAGGAAGAAAAAGTTGCAGTTGCCAGATTTACAGTCGCACTTGTCAAGTTTAAAAAAATCCTTGCAATAGGTATTACACCTGCTCCAATTTCCTGAAGAGAGTTTTGAATAGGAAACCGAGAACCAGTTCGTTGCTCAACTACCTTCCGAATATCTTCTGCAATACTCTTAAAAGCTCTATCATAAGGCTTCCAATCAGTAACAGATCTGTCATCGTTAGGTAAGGCTTTGACGTTAGGGAATGCAACCTTCCAATAATTATCAACTGGACGGAGTCGAATAGGGATAACACAGGCTTGTCGAGCTTTATGCCTTTCCATAGCCAGCTTTGCCAAAATGTTCCAGTTATCATGCGAAGCTATAAAGTCCGAACTAATCAGCGGCAGAATTATATCGGCTGTCATTAACTGTGTGTATATTTCATTCTCCCATTCTTCTCCTGCACGAATCATGCGCTTGTCCCATGTCGTGATTATGCCCTGCCACTCCAAAATCATCAGGTGCTTTTCTAGTTCATTCCGTAGTTTTTCGTCTTTGTCAGAATCAGAGCAACAATAAAAGACTTTAATAGCTTTGGTAGACGACATTGACTTCAGTACTTAATTATTTCAAACATAGTCTTTTAATACTTCACAGAATAAGGTTTAGCTTTCGCACAGATTGCTCTTAAAATTTTCAGCACTTTTACGTAAGTAAAAAAATACATAAATATAACTTACGCATTTCAACGTAATTCTGTCATTGGGAGCGACATCGTATGCGCAAGCGCACGCTACGGAAATTCTTTGCGTTGCGTAAGTCCTGTTAATAATTATAGCGGTTCTCACTTCAGTGTAATACAGTCGTCACCTCACCCCGCATTTGCTGGCGCAAACGCTCCCCTCTCCTTACTAAGGAGAGGGGTTGGGGAGCCAGTGCCGTGGGGAGCCAGTACTGCAGGAGGGTCTCCCTCCGTAGGTATCTGGCGTCCGGGTCCCCCGACTTGAGGCACCTGGCGTGGTGAGGTTAAAAAATGTACTTCATACAAATGAGAACCGCTATAGTTAACACTCCACCACCACCATCTTCTCCACCTCATCCACCATCACCCGCGCCAATCCAAATTTCTCAATCACCCAAGCATTCGTCGTCAAATGCTGACTCACCTCAGCCACTCGGTACTCACTCCCAGTTGACGCCAAAGCTGCTGGCAATAATAATTGATCTCCCAAATGTTCATCCACAGGTGCGCCTGTTTGATGAAACTCCAGCAGTTTCTCGCAAGCCATATTTGCTACTTTTTCTGCAGGCAAACCGAGACGCCCTAACGCACCAAATCCAGCTAAACTATTTTCGTACTCAGCGGTGAGAAACAAACCCGCCCCTGGTGCGACACCTTTTGCTCGCAAAGCTTGTACACCGGGTTTCAATTGGGCTTCACGCAATACATTTTCAGCACGACTCGCGATTCTTTGGGGAATGTGGGAAGGTAGTTCCGTGACAACTGCTAACCCCCGCACCTGTTGCAAGTCGCCGCGTTCCACCAAGTGAATACCTTCAAGTTTGCTACCACCACTCACAAGTAGTTCCACTTCTCCCCCGCCTTGGGGATACCACCCCCAAGCGTTCAGTTTCACTTCAACTTGCACACCCATGCGTTGCAATGTTGGCAGGTAAACTTGTTGAATGTAATTTACGGAAGGACTATAACTGACATGAGTTCCCCCCTTGAGTGTCACCTGAGAATCACCAGTTGCTAACACCAAAGGTAAAAGAATAGTTTGTAACACCAGAGTGACTGCACCAGCAGAACCACCTTGGCGCGCTTCACTCACATCAAAAGTATAACTTCCCGCTTGTACGGAACTACCAGGAACAAACTCCAGCGTCATCGAACCCAAAGCATCACCTTGCACTCTAGCGTTACAAATTGCTGCAGCCGCACGAACTGATGTCAGATGTTGTGCTGCGAGTCCGGGTTTTGAACGTCCAGCTCGGATGTTCTCTATCCCTATTGAGTTGCCAGTAATAGCAGCTAGACTCAGTGAGGTTCGGAGAATTTGTCCGCCGCCTTCACCGTAAGAACCGTCAATGTGAATCATTAGCGATTTTAAATTTCAGCACCTTACTTTTACCAGGATTCATCAACTTATAGGGGTCAACCATTTCCTTAAACTTCAACTGCTCAGGATCAATCACCTTTCTACCGCTATCTTCAATAATATACGTGTGGAGATTGCCAATAAACACACCTCATTCTTCGTGGTAATGAATAATCTCGTTGAGACGTTCCTCACTCGTATAGCGGACGAGTTGCAAACCCACAGGAAATACAAAAACGCTGTTTCCCCAGTCTTAATCGGGAAATTCTGCCACAAAAATCCTGCACAACCACAAGCACCATCATAAATGCGATCGCCAATCTTCGGCTTCACCACCTGAATCACCGCCCTAATCAACGGACGCGGCGTGTAACACTCACCCCCATTGCGCCCCACGTTACCCATATTCTTGATTTTGGCTTCATAGAGATGGGATAGTTCATGTTTGTGCTTTTCTGCTCTCTAATCGCCTCTTCCAAAGCTACAGTTTGCGTCACTTATGGACGCACACAGGCAATGTCATTCGTTCGGGATGATTCCAACGAGCATACACTTGAAATAGTGATCATCTCAGTATTGAAAATCATGCTCCATACAAAGAAGTCGGCGACATTAATTTGTTAAGACGACACTTAATTGGTTAATCAACAAAACAAATCGGGATGACTGGATTCGAACCAGCGGCCCCTTCGTCCCGAACGAAGTGCGCTACCAAGCTGCGCTACATCCCGACACAAGAAGAAATTCAAAATTCAAAATTCAAAGTTCAAAAAATGAATAAGACCAGTTATAGCTAGTCTTTTAGCCTTTAGCTGTGTGCAAATTTAATGAACACAAAAGTATATATATAATATCACAAATATTGATAAATGAGAAAGTGGTATGCAAATTCATCCACCAGTCGATGAAGCTTGCTAGGATTTACAATGTACAAATTCAGTGGTAGAAACGGATTGTGACTGTTAAACCAGACTGGTTGCGGGTAAAAGCGCCTCAATGGGAGCGTGTTGGTAACGTTAAAGAAATTTTGCGGGATTTAACCCTCAATACGGTTTGTGAGGAAGCGTCCTGTCCAAATATTGGTGAGTGCTTCAAAGCTGGAACCGCTACATTCCTCATTATGGGACCAGCTTGCACGCGAGCGTGTCCCTACTGCGATATTGACTTTGAAAAAAAACCCAAAGCCCTAGACCCCACGGAACCAGCACGACTGGCTGAAGCAGTACGCCGCCTGAAACTCAATCATGTGGTCATCACGTCTGTCAACCGAGATGATTTGCCAGATGGTGGGGCTTCGCAGTTTGTCAGATGTGTTGAAGCTGTTCGTACTATTTCTCCCCACACAACAATTGAGGTACTGATTCCCGATTTGTGTGGTCATTGGGAGGCGCTGGAGTTGATTCTCCAAGCACAACCAGAAGTTCTCAACCACAACACAGAAACTGTTCCTCGTTTATATCGACGGGTGCGCCCGCAAGGAAAGTATGAGCGGACAATGGAATTATTCCAACGTTCCCGTCAAATTGCTCCTTGGATTTACACCAAATCCGGTATTATGGTGGGACTTGGTGAAACGAATGAGGAAGTTCGCCAAGTCATGCGGGATTTACGAGCTGTAGATTGCGACATTTTAACTATTGGGCAATACCTCCAACCCAGCCAAAAGCATTTGAAAGTTGATGATTTTATCACCCCAGAGCAATTTGCTGCTTGGAAAGCTTTCGGTGAAGAACTCGGATTTTTACAAGTTGTTTCCTCACCCTTGACAAGAAGTTCATATCATGCTGAGGAAGTGAGGGGATTGATGGAACGTTACCCCCGGCAAAAAGTGATAAATTAGGAGTCTTTGTCCTTTGTCATTCGTAGTTATTTAATGACTAATGACCAATGACTAATGACTAATGACCAATGACCAATGACTAATGACTAATGACTAATGCCAAAATCAGTAGCAATTCTGGGTGCAGGTGCTTGGGGGACGGCTCTTGCAACTCTTGCAAAGACGAATTCACATAAAGTGAGCATGTGGTCGCGTCAGGGTTCTCAAACGCTGGCGGAGGTTGTACAGGGTGCTGATATTGTCCTTTCTGCTGTTTCTATGAAGGGTGTGAGATCTGTAACTTCTCAATTACAGTCTTTACCTGTTTCCCCAGAGACAATTTTTGTCACAGCGACAAAGGGCTTAGACCCCCAAACGACTTGTACACCATCACAAATTTGGCAAGAAACTTTCCCCAACCACGCAGTAGTTGTTCTCTCAGGTCCCAATTTATCTAAAGAAATACAACAGGAATTACCAGCTGCAACAGTTGTTGCAAGCAGTGTTATGGCTGCAGCAGAATTCGTGCAAGTAGTGTTTTCTTCAGATCGTTTTCGCGTTTACACCAATTATGATATCTTGGGAGTAGAGCTGGGTGGCACACTAAAAAATGTGATGGCGATCGCCGCTGGTGTCTGTGATGGCTTGCACTTGGGAACCAACGCCAAAGCAGCTTTACTCACCCGTGGATTAACAGAAATGGTTCGTATTGGTGTCCATTGGGGTGCAAAATTAGAAACATTTTACGGTTTGTCTGGCTTGGGTGATCTGTTAGCAACCTGTAACAGTCCCTTGAGTCGTAACTATCAAGTTGGCTACCAGTTGGCTGTTGGTCAAACACTAGCCGAAATTCTCGCTCATATAGAAGGAACTGCTGAGGGAGTCAACACCACTCAGGTTTTGGTGCAGCTATCCAAGCAGCAAAATATTCCCATGCCAATTACCGAGCAAGTTCATCGTTTACTCCAAGGTGAAGTCACACCCCGACAAGCACTTTTAGAACTGATGCTGCGAGATATAAAGCCAGAGTAGGAATGCAGGGGAAACACACGAGGGGAAACACACGAGCACAGGGAAAAATAACTCCCTGACTGTTCACATAATATAACTAATCATTTTTGAAGGAAAATTCGTAAATTATCAGGAAAGCACCTAGGGACTCATGTAGATAGGACTATGCATATAAAGAAGAGAATTTTTCACGAGTATGTATTTATACTTTACAGCATAAACTACAGTTAAAATTATGTGAAGGTTCAAATTTTCATCAGGTCATTTGCAATTTAACGCCCCGTAGGAAATTTAAATAGCTATTGGTTCATGGGAAAGCTACTGCAACCGAGCCTTCGGGGGCATTGTGTCAAAAAAACCAGTAAAGGGTTTTTGAAAAAAAACCCTAAATGGAACCCGAAACCGTGTTAGTTCTTCAAGAATCACGGGAACAATAGCAACAGTTAATTAGCTGACCGTAATCTATTGTTACCTGGAGCCATTGAGACAAATCTTTATGCCAGCAACATCTTTTTACGCAGATGCCGCTTTCAATAACAAACAATCTGATCCAGTCTTTGACCCAGATATCACGGTTGACGAAACTGAGTTACCGATTGATGAACTTGAAGATTTGGAGATAACTTCTGTTGACTCTGCGAGCCTAGGTGCAAATCTTAACCGCCGCAGCACAGATCTAGTACGTCTATATCTTCAAGAAATTGGTCGAGTTCGATTACTAGGACGGGATGAAGAAGTTTCAGAAGCGCAAAAAGTCCAGCGCTATTTGCGGATGCGAATACTTCTGTCTAAAGCTGCGGAACAAGGAGATGAGGTGATTGCACCATATCTTCGACTGATTGAAGCTCAAGAGCGTTTGGCATCTGCATTAGGACATCGTCCTTCTCTTGAACGTTGGGCGGGTGCTGCTGGTGTAAGTCTGTTGGAGCTTAAGCAGATTATAGGACTAGGAAAACGGCGTTGGGCTGAAATAGCCAAAATGACTGTGGAAGAACTGGAGAAAATTCAAAGCAGTGGACTCCAGGCAAAAGAACACATGATTAAGGCAAATCTTCGCCTTGTTGTCTCCGTTGCTAAGAAATATCAAAATCGCGGTTTGGAATTGTTGGATTTAGTCCAAGAAGGGACTCTTGGTTTAGAACGAGCAGTTGAGAAATTTGATCCAACCAAGGGTTATCGTTTTAGCACCTATGCTTATTGGTGGATTCGTCAAGGAATCACAAGGGCGATCGCAACTTCTAGCCGCACCATCCGCCTACCTGTCCACATTACAGAAAAGCTGAACAAAATTAAAAAAGCTCAGCGTAAAATCGCACAAGAAAAAGGTCGCACTCCAACTTTGGAAGATCTTGCTCAAGAGCTAGACATGACTCCTACACAAGTGCGGGAAGTTCTTTTGCGAGTTCCTCGTTCTGTTTCTCTAGAGACAAAAGTTGGTAAGGACAAAGACACAGAGTTAGGAGAACTACTCGAAACTGATAATATCACTCCAGAAGAGACATTAATGCGAGAGTCTTTACAAAAAGACTTGCAAAATCTTCTGTCAGATTTAACAAGCCGGGAGCGTGATGTAATTTTAATGCGGTTTGGTTTGGCAGATGGTCATCCTTACTCCTTAGCAGAAATTGGACGTGCTCTAGATTTATCACGGGAACGTGTACGACAAATCGAGTCCAAAGCGTTGCAAAAGCTGCGCCAACCAAAGCGGCGCAATCTTATCCGCGACTACTTGGAGTCTTTGAGCTAGTTAGTCGATAGTCAATAGTCAATGATTACTACTCAAAAAGAAGAATTCGGAATTCCGAATTCCGAATTCTCAATCCAATTAGTAAGAACTTGAACTGATCACTGTCTTAGTGAGCACTAAATCTTTGATGAGAGTAAGTTCCTGATTCCGTTTTCATCCGCCGTATTCTTACGGCACCGCTGTGCCGTCTCCGTAAAGTCACGAACAGGCGCGTTCAAAGTAGCGTGTTATCTGGACATAGGACTTATTGGTATCTTCTTTATAACGAGCCTGTTTTAAACAGCAGATACCTTTGTCCGGAGACATTGGTGCAGGACTTGCTCACCACTTATACATAAATATACGCCCTAACTTATCACTTCTAAATAGTTTTTCGGTAAAAAAACTTATACATTCTACACACAAGACAAGATGCCTGTTCTAAAAGACTTTTGAGTTTAGGCTATTGACCGATTTTATCCTCGTTCCCAAAACTTTTCACTAACTTATGGGAAGTTATTTTCATCTAATAGCATAACAATCTTTCGATTCGCCTTTGAAAACATTTATACAGGCTAGGATGGGCGAGCGCTTATTTTTTTACTTACTGGTTAAAGTTTCAAAATTTACCTTTAATATTTAATAACTCTTCTCAAGAATCTTTGATTATTGCAAATTAGTCCAAATTTTTGCTATATTCGCAACTAATGGACTTTGTTGAGAAAAATTAGATGACAGCTTATACAGCAGCCTCGCTAAAGGCAGAACTAAATGAACGTGGTTGGCGTTTAACACCCCAGCGCGAAGTCATTCTACACATTTTTCAAGAACTGCCGCAAGGAGAACACCTCAGTGCTGAAGATCTTTACGAAAGGCTATCAGCCGAACACGAGGGAATTAGCCTATCGACGATTTATCGCACTCTCAAGTTGATGGCGCGAATGGGAATCTTACGAGAGTTAGAACTAGGAGAAGGGCATAAACACTACGAACTTAATCAGCCCTATCCCCATCACCACCATCACTTGATTTGTGTCAGATGCAACACGACAATTGAGTTCAAGAACGACTCGATTTTAAAAATTGGATCGAAAACTGCACAAAAAGAAGGTTTTCACCTCTTGGATTGCCAATTAACAATTCATGCTGTTTGTCCCAAGTGCCAAAGAGCACTCATGCCACTGTAGCACCTGGGTTTTACGATTCAAGAAAGCGCTGGCTGCGATGAAATATTTTGGTAAATTTCATTAGCAGCTTTGAACTTGTTGTTATAGGAGGTTGGCAAACTGTTAGGTATCAACACCACCAACACCTAAGCGGATGCTAAAAGCGTCCGCTTCTGACGTTACTCAAACTCATTCCGTAGAATTGTTGTGCTTGTCTAATAGCTTTTTTTGTCTCATCTCCCATCACACCATTAAGAGCACCTTTGTAAAAACCCTGCTCCCGTAGTCGTCTTTGAATCTCCAAAACACTAAAATCACCACTTGTAGGAGCATCATTCGCCATGCTATACAATTTAGCGCGGGTAGTTGGACCAGCAATACCGCTTGCGGCTAGGTAATTATCTTCCTGGAACCGGCGTACAGCATCTGCTGTATTAGGACCAAAGTAACCGTTTGGCTCTCCTTGTAAGTATCCTGCGTTGATTAATTGTTCTTGAAGAATTCTTACAGCCTCACCACGATCGCCCAACCGAAGTTTATCTCCAGTGGTAGGTTGGTTAGTGGGTGAATCATCTCCATAACCAATAGAAAGTGTTGGGAGTTTTGCTTGGGTTTCTGATCCGACAACTCCATCAGGGGCTAAGTTATAAGCTTGTTGGAATCGCTTGACAGCTTCTTCAGTAATTGGACCAAATACTTTTGTGGCGTTACCTGTATAAAAGCCTGCAATTCGCAATCGTTCTTGTAGAACTCTGACATCTTCACCTTCATCTCCTTTTTGGAGAATGTTAGAACTGCGACGCTTGTTAGTGACTGATTGATTCTCAGAACTGGTTGTTCTGATTTGCTCATTTCTAGTGCTGATCTTTGTCGCCTGGGAACTTTGATTAGAGGTACGCCAATTCTCTAATTTTTCTAAAGTCACAGATCCAGCAACACCGTTAACGTCTAAACCAGCCGCTCTTTGGAAGCGGCGCACAGCAGCTTCTGTCTCAGTGTCGTATACTTGAGTGACGGAAGCTTGATAGAAGCCTGCTGCTTTCAACTGTTGTTGTAGAGTTTTCACAGAAGGACCGCGATCGTTTTTCTCAAGTGCTAGGGCGCTGCTCACACCACTGAGAACAGATAAACCCAGGGCTAAAGGTAGCATATATTTCCAAGCCCTACCAGACAGACGTTTCCAATCCGGCGCTACTGTTTGCTTAAACAAACGGCTGAGCGATATTAATTCACTGGAGGGTAAGTCCTCATAAACGGATGATACGTGTAAATACGCAAGATTTTCCATAATTTATTACACCATTTGTTTTCCTTCAATAGCTGCTTCAGCTTGATGTACTATGTTTCGTAAATGTTCCAGTGTTTGTGTATTTACATCGTCCCATAAACCGCGCTGATGTGCTTCCAACAATCTTTCAGCCATATCACGCAAAGCGTATGGGTTCTTTTGATAGACAAATTCCGAAACAACTGGATCGAACAAATACGCCTCAGTTATCCCCTGATACATATAGTCTTCCACACATTTTGCCGTGGCATCGTAGGCAAATAAATAATCAACAGTTGCCGCCATTTCAAAAGCACCTTTGTAACCGTGGCGCATCATTCCTGCTATCCATTTAGGATTCACAACCCGAGAACGATACACCCGTGCGATTTCTTCTTTAAGTTGACGGACTTGCGGCTTGGCTGGAATGGAATGATCACCAAAATAAGTTTGGGGATTCTTTCCCTGTACAGCACGTATTGCAGCTGTTAAACCACCCTGGAATTGATAATAATCGTCAGAATCGAGCAAATCGTGTTCGCGATTGTCTTGGTTGTGTAACACTATCTGCATTTCTCGCAACCGCATTTCAAATGCTTCTGGCGCGGAACGTCCTTGTTGAAGCGATGACGGGGATGAGGGAGAGACTTCTAATTTGGAATTGTCTTGTACTCCTGCATCGGTTGCTTCCTGCGCTTCTCTTGCTGACGAAGAGTAGGCATAGCAACTCCAGTTGATGTAGGCACGAGCTAGATCTTGATCATCTGTCCAGTTTTGTCCTTCAATTAAACCTTGAAGTCCTGCACCATAAGCTCCTGGCTTAGAACCAAAGATGCGGTAGCGCGATCGCACTCTTGCCTCTGGTAAACTTAAACCAAGTTGTGTCCAATACTCAGTTTCTTGACGCACTTGCGCGGCTAGAGGATTTTCCTCTAACGGTTCGTTTAAAGCCGCCACTGCTTGCACAGCCGAGTCGAACAAATCAATCAAGTTAGGAAAAGCATCCCTAAAAAAACCAGAGATTCGCAACGTCACATCCACACGCGGACGTCCCAAAACAGAAAGCGGTAAAATTTCAAAATCTACCACCCGTCGTGCCGCACCATCCCATACAGGCTGCACCCCAAGTAAAGCTAACGCCTGTGCAATATCATCACCTCCAGTCCGCATCGTGGCAGTTCCCCAGACAGATAATCCCAGTGTTTTCGGATACTCCCCTTCCTCTTGTACATAACGCTCAACAACTGTCTCAGCAGCTTTTCTACCTACATCCCAAGCAGTTTCCGTTGGTATTGCGCGGATGTCAACAGAATAAAAATTTTTACCAGTTGGCAGAACTTCTGGACGCCCTCGCGTTGGTGCGCCAGCCGGGGCACTGGGGACATATCCACCATCAAGTCCGTGTAACAAATTGGTAATTTCTTGATCGGTTTGTAGTAAAGAAGGCAGAAGGGTAGCACGTATCCAGTCAAGAACAGTTGGGAGTTTTGAGTTCTGAATTCTGAGTTCTGTTAGCGTAGCGGGGCGAAGCCCGTTCTGAGTTCTGAGTTCTTCTACTAATTCGGCGGCTTGTTCTTCTAAAAATTCGACAGCATCGCCGACACTGCGACAGGAGTGTTGAGTTTTGTTAGCTAAACTCTGAATATCTTGGACTGATAGCTGAGTACTAAAATCAGTCGTGAGCGGATCAAAATCTAAACCTAAATCTTGAGCCAAAGCACGAGTCAGCCCGACATGATGACGATTGGAATGACGTGCGATCGCAACAATTAAATCTCGCAACTGTCGTCCTTGAGGACATTGCCCAAAAATATGTAATCCATCACGGATTTGAGCTTCCTTCAATTCACAAAGGTAACCATCAAGTGAAGGTAAAACTGAAAAATCAAAACTTGAAACAGAAGATTCTTCTTTTCCCTTAATCCCTTTTCCCTTTTCCTTCAATTCCAGATCCAAGAAAAGATTTTCTTGAACAACCAGTTCGCGTATGCGATCGCAAATCATTGGTAAACGAGAAGGATCCAAACTCTGAGCCTCATAATACTCATCAATCAAATTTTCCAACTCATGTAAACAACCATAAAGTTCTGCACGAGTTAGAGGCGGCGTCAGATGATCCACAATCACAGCTTGAGCACGACGTTTCGCCTGGGAACCCTCACCAGGATCATTCACAATAAACGGATACAAATGTGGAAGCGCCCCCAAAGCCACTTCTGGATAACAGCAACTCGACAAAGCCACACTTTTACCTGGTAACCATTCTAAATTTCCATGTTTCCCAACATGAACAACAGCATCTGCCCCAAAACATGTTCTCACCCAATAATAAAAAGCCAAATAATCGTGAGTTGGCTCCAAATCAGGCGCATGATAACTCAAACTTGGATCAACATCATAACCCCGCGCTGGTTGAACTCCTACAAAGATGTTACCCAACTGAATCCCTGAAACCGCAAAACTCTCCTCTCTCTCTTTCTCTGCGCCCTCTGCGCCTCTGCGGTTCGTTTCAAAAACACTTCCCCACCTTTCGCCAACTCCCTTCTGCACAGCTTCTGGTAACGAAGCAAAAAACTCCTGATACTCCCCCAAACAAACAGACTGCAGAACTGTACGCAACTCCCTACCTTCCGAGTCATTCGTCACCCCAGCAGTGAGACATGAAATCAACTCATCTCCAGTGTCAGGCAAATTTTCCACCTGATACCCAGCCAACTGCAAAGCCTTAAGAATTTCTACACAACTGGCGGGCGTATCCAACCCGACACCATTTGCAAGGCGTCCATCACGGTTCGGGTAATTTGCCAAAATCAACGCCACACGACGTTCTTGAGGAGGTTTTGAGCGCAAACGTACCCAATTTGCGGCTAGAGAGGTGACAAACTCAATGCGATCGCCCACCGGTTCATAAACCACGACATCAGTTTCCAAAGAAGAATTGCTACTTTGTATCGTCTTAAAAGACACAGCACGAGTAATAATTCGCCCATCTACCTCTGGAAGCGCCACATTCATCGCCATATCACGGGGTGAGAGTCCTTGAGATTGTATCCCCCATTGCTCAATTGAACCACCACTGAGGATAACTTGCAACACTGGGACATCTAATTTTTGCCACAAATCAATTTGCGGTGTTTCTGTTTCCAACCGGGCTAAAGAAAAACTCGTCGTATTCAGCAGCAGGGCAATTTGCTGAGTGTCTTTAGGTTGAAAAAACTGACACAATTCTTCTTGAACATCAACATCACGCAAAGAAGAAACAAAAATTGGAACTGGCTGTAGATTTCGCTTTGCCAAACTGTTGCATAAAGCATCAATTACCTTAGTATTTCCTGCCAGATAATGAGCACGGTAGAAAAGAATTCCTACTATATAAGTGAGGGAGTTATTTTTCTCCTTGCTCGCTGCTCGCTGCTCGCTGCTCGCTGCTCGCTGCTCCCTGCTTTCTGCTCCCTGTTCCCTGTTCCCTATTCCCTGTTCCCTCCTCCACTCATACAACCCTACGCGGGGAACAACTTGCGGTGATGGAGGATTAAAAAAAGTTGAAAAGCAAGTATCACAGATAAACTCCAGAGCGTGGAGAAAATTTTCGACCCCACCTTCGTTAAAGTATTGCCATACCTGATTCACAGTACTCAAAGGTAGGGTAGACCCACAGATGAAATCGGGGTCTATGGCGTCATCTCCTGGCATTACAATGAGAGTTGTACCATTACGTTGGACAATTTCTTGCACAACTTCTAAGCCATAAGCCCAGTAAGAGCGTCCTCCTAATAAACGGAGAACAATCACGCTTGAGAACTCTAAAACTTTTTCGGCATAGTTATCAATACTGACTTGATGCTGCAATTGCAGCAAGTTGGCAACTCTTAAAGCAGGAAATGTCGTGGGTAATTTGGGTACAGCAGCCGCCAAAGTTTGAATATCCGTATCAGCAGACGTCAGAAATACTATGGGAGCAGGGGTTTGTTCCAGAAAAATGATACTTTCCGACTGAGGATTCCATCCTCCCGATGTGGCATTGATACGATGCATAATTTTGTCTTAACGTCTTAAACTGTTGGTTAGGACACAATACAAAATTTTTTGAGCAATAGCAAAAAGCCCCTTTTACTCCTGTTTGTAACAATGTCTAGTTCTGCCGATTTGAGTTTCTCTCGAACCTTGCCTAGTAATGTGTTTCATCAGCTTGGAGCAATTTTGCAACAGATGGCTCAAGCAGTAGGAAAGGGGGCTTTAGTACTCACAGAAGCTGTGTTGATTCCAATTGACATACCTCAAGAATGGCAGACACAACGCTTTATCGTAGTCGTTTCTGAACAGTTTAGTGCTCTGCTTATTGGTTTACCACAACAGATGGGTGAGCAAGGGGGGCACAGTTGTTACTCCGCACTGAATCTCAGGTTGACTTTGGACTCAGAAGCGATCGCCTCCTTTATTTTGAACTTAAGAGATTTGTTTGAACAAGATTCCCATATCTATCAAAAGCTTGAACAATATCGTCAAATTCCTACTGCTAATGATGCCCAGCTTCAAAGTCAATTTTCACTTTTGTTATTAAAGTATTTTTTCCCACAAGATAATTCCAAGGTAACAGAATTATCACCTCAAATTTATCCTCATGTTTCTGTTTGTCAACCAATGGAACAAGCCCTGAAAAAACAGGTTGCTCAGGAGCGAGTGTTGAATCAAGTGACAACGAAAATCCGTAAAACTTTGGATTTGCATGTCATTATAGCAACGGCAGTTGCACAAGTTCGAGAGTTTTTACAATTAGATAGGCTTGTAGTTTACAAATTTGAGGCATCAAGAGTCAATAGTAAAGAGATAACAAATCTTTCATCTATTTCATCTGCCCACTTCCCTATTCCTCCTCAGCCTGACTATGTTCATTGGACAGGCTTTGCGCCAAACACGCCACAGGTATACCCAAATAAGGGAACTCAAGGCTTTTCATCTTCCATTGCCTCGCAGCAAGACTTACTTAATCAGGCAGGTAGTATTATATATGAAGTCTGTGCTAATGATGAAATTCCGTCAGTTCTCAATAATAAAGAAGCGCGAACAACCCTATATTGGGAAAAGTTCAGCAAAGGCTTAACCTTAGCAGTGGATGATGTTGAGAAAACTTATGTTCTGCAAGAGTATTTGTTGAATTTTTTTAGAGAAGCTAGAGTTCGCGCAAAGTTGGCTTCTCCAATTATGTATGAGGATAAACTTTGGGGACTGTTGATTGCTCATCAGTGTAACGCGCCACGCCAGTGGACTGAAAGTGAGAAAAATTTGCTCAGTTCTGTAGCCGAACAACTTGCGATCGCCATTCACCAAACAGAGTTAATGCGATCGCTCACTCAAGAAAAACAAACCCTAGAACAACGCGTTGTTGAGCGTACAATGGCATTACACGACGCGCTTGTTGCTGCTGAAGCCGCCAACCGCCTAAAAAGTGAATTTCTTGCTACCGTTAGCCATGAACTGCTTACACCTTTAACTTATGTTATCGGCATGTCTTCCACTTTATTACGTTGGTCTTTTGGCGAGTTGACTCAACGCCAAAGAGATTACCTGCAAACTATCCACGATAGTGGAGAACATTTATTAGAAATGATTAATGATATTCTTGATCTGTCTCAAATTGAGGCAGGTAAGGCAGTTTTAGATATCACAGAATTTTCATTAATAACTATAGCAGAATCTGCACTTAACGCGCTTAAAGAAAAAGCAAATACTCAGCGAGTTAATCTCAAACTTGATGTGCAACTCAACGCGCCGCGCGACATGTTCAGTGCTGACATCAGGAGAGTCCAACAAATTTTGTGGAATCTGTTAACTAATGGGATAAAATTCACACCAGAAGATGGCGAAGTCATTTTACGTCTTTGGGTAGAAGACAACACTGCTGTATTTCAGGTAGAGGATACCGGGATAGGAATTCCAGAAGAACAGGTATCACAGCTGTTTGAAAAATTTCATCAACTTGATACACCTTACCATCGTCGTTATGGAGGAACTGGATTAGGTTTGGCTTTAACTAAACAACTTATAGAACTTCATCGCGGGCGAATTGAAGTGGAATCTACCGTTGGTGTTGGCTCAATTTTTACCGTCTGGATACCAGGACAAGCTTGCAGTAATGAGTGAGTGCAGGGGGAAGGGGGAAGGGGGAAGGGAGAAGGGAGAAGGGAGAAGGGAGAAGGGAGCAGGGAGCAAGGAGTAGGGGGAAGGGAGTAAGGGGAAGTGAGCACCTGATATCCCAAGCTGAATCAGGAATTGATAACTTTTGTTTTCTTTGTGGAGTTGGCATTTTGGCAACTTTGCCGATTTTGCCAGGAGTATTGTAGGTGTTAATACGTTCTTGCACAAAATCTAACACAGTACGAGGCTCAATCCCTCCTCTTACCGATTAGCTACTGGGTCTTGTACTCCACGACAGCATTATGATGAGTAGTCATATTGTGTCGTGGTTTTCGTATCCTCTAGGTGATAGACTAGGGGATTTTTTTTTGGAACAGTCTATACAATAAAACATTCATGAAGCAAAAACCATTACTTAATATTTATTCACATAATGCCAAAAAGAATCTCTCTTGGGTTGCTGCTGCTATTCTTGGGAACCCAAGTAGGTATCACCACTAAACCTCTGTCAGCACAAACACAAGTTGTACCAACACAAACTACCACAAAATCAATTTGTCCTGCCCAACTGGGAGCATCGATAGATGCTGTGATTAATCGTCCTGTCTTCAGTCGATCGCGTTGGGGTATATTAGTACAACCTTTGTCTTCTACCCAAACTCTTTACAGTCGGGATGCCCAAAAATACTTTACCCCAGCTTCTACAACGAAACTCCTGACAACAGCGGCTGCACTACAGCAACTAGGGACAAATTTTCGTATTCGCACTTCTGTGTATGGCGGTGGTAATGGGGTTTTATATGTTGTGGGTAGAGGAGATCCTAGTTTAGGTGATGCACAATTAACAGTTTTGGCAAAGCAGTTGAAACAGAAGGGTATTGAGAGAGTCAATCAGTTGATTGCTGATGATACTTATATTCGAGGAGATATTGTTCACCCTTCTTGGCAATGGGAAGATATACAGTCAGATTACGGCGCACCTATTAACAGCTTAATTTTAAATCAAAATGTTTTTAATATTAGACTTTCGCCGCAAAGTGTAGGACAACCTCTCAAAGTTATCTGGAATGATATTAGTGAGGCTGCACAATGGCAAGTTATTAATCAGTCGGTAACAACTGCAGAAAATCAACCAAGTTCTATCAATGTTACTCGTGACTTGAAAGGAAAAATTTTGCGAATTAAAGGACAGTTAGCGCTTAATTCTCAACCTCAGTTAGTCAGTTTACCTGTTGTTTCTCCAGCGGAATATTTCTCACGTCGTTTTCGTAGTACTTTGATAGCAGAGAAAATTCCTGTTGTGCAGACGTTTGTATCATCAAGTAATGGCAAGAATCAAGAGGAATTAGCAAATGTAGAATCTCCTCCACTTTCTGAACTTGTCGCCCAAACAAATATTAATAGTAATAATCTTTTTGCTGAGTCGTTATTGAGGGCATTAGCTATTAAAAAACCACCTGCAGAAAATCAAACTTCTGCTGATGCTGGTTTGGAAGTCATGAAAGCAACGCTTACCCAAATGGGAGTTGATTCAACAGGTTACTCTTTGGTAGATGGTTCGGGGTTATCTCGTAAAGACTTAGTGAGTCCAGAAGCTTTGGTACAAACTTTGCAGGCGATGGCAAAATCACCAGCAGCTTTGGTATATCGAGCATCTTTACCTGTTGCAGGTAAAAGCGGGACTCTAAAAAGTCGCTTTCAAAACACACCTGCTGAAGGTATTGTTCAAGCAAAAACTGGCACGATGGGCGGTGTTGTTTCTTTGGCAGGATATATTAATACGCCCAAATACAGTCCAATGGTTTTTAGTATTATGGTAAATCAAAGCGAACAGCCTGCAAGAGTTGTGCGGCAGGCTATTGATGAAATTGTGGTATTGTTAGCTCAACTGCAAAATTGTTAAGAAAGAAGTCAGGAGTCAGAATTCAGGAGTCAGAATCATATCATATCCGGATCAATACTTATAAAAAACGAGGAACCTCACCCCCTGCCCCTCTCCTTACTAAGGAGAGGGGTGCCCGGAGGGCGGGGTGAGGTTTTTAAATCACTCGATGACATCACCAAAGCGATCGCGATACTTTTTCAACACATCCTCTAGATCTTGCGATCGCTGACGTTCCTTTTCCAATTCCTGTTGTGCTTGTTCAGCGCGTTGCTTTTCTTGATCAGCGCGTTGTTTTTCTTGTTCAGCGCGTTGCTTTTCTTGTTCTAGCTGCTCGTTAACTTCAGCATAAGAGAAAAACTTGCTACCATCGGGACGATAGATTTGCAACTCTTCGCCGGATGAGTCAACCGGATACCCAAGCGGGGACTAACCCAGTTTCCTATTTCTCCAATCACATCTAGTCCATCCTCTGTTCTCAACCAACCTCTCAAAGTATTCTTGTCTGGATTGTAGATGTAATATTCTTGAACTCCGTAGCGATCGTAAAATAAAAGCTTTTTGTCCATCTCAGTTGAACTGTTACTGGGAGAGAGGATTTCAAAGACGACTTGGGGCGGGATGTTGTCTTCTTCCCATTGTTTATACGAAGTGCGATCGCCCTTTGTTCTCCCAAGCACTACCATCACGTCTGGCGCTGTGACAATCGTATTTCGACCTTTTACTGGATACCATAACAAGTCCCCAGCCACAAAAACATTTGGATCATCAGCGTACAGCCAATCAAGATTTTGCTGAATCTGCACAATCCAGCGAAATTGCTTGGTATTATCTGCCATTGGCTTGCCGTCGCTTTCTGGGTAAATAATTTCTGATGGAGTTGTTGCCAGGGGTTGAGAAACCATAACCAAGCTTGTGACTCTGGATGCTTCAAAGTTAGCACAATATGGGGCTTTTCAATTGAGTGGAAGATATTAAAGAGTTAAAGAACCGCAGATAAACGCACTCTCGACGCAGATGAAAATCTACTTCATCTGGATGAAAAGCGCTATATTTCAACACAGCGTAGCCGGGAGGTAAACAAAGTGCAATTTCATAAAGAGTTAGTATGAGTGATAAATACAGTGTGGATTCGGTTATGGGAATTGATGAATTATTATTGCCTTATCGTGAACAAATCTTGCAAATTGCTGCTCAACATGGAGCTTACAATATCAGAGTTTTTGGTTCCGTAGCTAGGGGAGAAGCAAGACGAGATAGTGATGTGGATTTTCTGGTACAAATTGAGCCAAAACGAACTCTGTTAGATCAGATTGCTTTGATACAGTCACTGGAAAAATTGCTAAAACGCAAAGTAGATGTGGCTGAATCTGAAACTCTGCATGAGTGCATTCGAGAACGAGTGTTAAATGAGGCTGTTATGTTATGAGGGATAACCGCCTGTATTTAAGTAATATTAAAGACTGTATTGAACTGTTTTATCAATAAGTTTCCATCCCCTTTAGGGGTAGAGGCAATGGAAAGTAGGTGAACAAAGCATAGTCAAGTGTCAAGAACTCACGTTTCCATCCCTTTGCAGGGAAAGGGTTTTGTAAAGCCTTTGATGCAAAAAGGACAAGAAGGACACATTATGGTTTCCATCCCTTTGCAGGGAAAGGGTTCTGTAAAGGTGGCGCGGTTGTTTGATGAGCGGAATGATGCTGTTTCCATCCCTTTGCAGGGAAAGGGTTCTGTAAAGCTAATCTAGATTACCAGAAAATTGTACTACAGTTGAAGTTTCCATCCCTTTGCAGGGAAAGGGTTCTGTAAAGGATAGACTAGAATTGAGTAGATTAGTAGTAGCAAAGATTGTTTCCATCCCTTTGCAGGGAAAGGGTTCTGTAAAGTGGATCCAATATGCCATTCCCGCTGCGGGATTAACGTTTCCATCCCTTTGCAGGGAAAGGGTTCTGTAAAGAGTTCACTTCTGAAACCCTTACTGGAAACGGCTTCCAGACCCCCAAATCGACACACTCCGAAAAAGTGATTAAACTCTCACAAGAAGAAATCAATTTTGGCGTCTGAAAAGCTTACTGGGCAAGCCATCGACACACTCCAACGAGATTATGCGGTTTTCAAGGATCGGGCTTAGTGTGTAGATGAACTCAACACGCTGTCTTAAAAATAGAGTATGTCACTTATGATTGTCAAGTTTTTTACAAAGTACGTGGTTTTCTTTCAACATTTTTCAATCAACTCCACAAAGCCAGACAAGTCGCCTACTGGCACAGAAACATCAGCTGTTGAATCGGATCACGTTGACGAGGATTGTCTTGGCGATGCTCCAGCAGGGAGCCGAGCCCTTGCGGGCGATCGCCATAATAACTATCTCTTAAATAATCCCTTAAAAGATCGCAAACTATAATTCAAGACTTTACCCGTATTAAACAATTGATATCCAGCGAATAATAAAGCAGAGGATGCCAAGACAGCGAAAAGATTCACTGATGCAAAAAGATTGCCTGTGAACAGCATGATTGCAATTCCCAATCCGAGCAAAATCCATCCTATTTTACGATTTAGATGGCGTCGGCTTAAGACGATAACTCCTGCGATGCATAATAGAACACTAGGGATACCTAGAAAGAAGCCAATTCGAGTATTTGTAGATATGATCAAAATCCCTAAAACCATCAGCACTAAGCCGACAAGTTTACTCGGACGATCCACTTGATGTTGTTTGTTGTTTCCAGTCATTTCAGGCTGTACAATCTGAGCCTGAAGAACTGTGGGTTGATGAGTCAGTCTGGAATAAGAAGTCGAAGAAAAATTTTGTTTCTGTTGAAAAATGAAAGTTATATTTCCTTGTTGACCTAGATCTATCTTGTCTCCTAAATTAAGGGGATAGCGCTTTTTTGGCTCTAGTTTGACACTATTAAGATATGTGCCGTTGGAGCTTCCCGTATCAATAATATAATAAGTATTTTCTTCTACCTGAATTTCTGCATGAAGCCGAGAAACAACATCGGCATTTGGCAAAGCTAAAACATTGATGTCCGGTGCAATTTGCTCGTTTGGCTTACCAATCCGAAAAATCGGAAGATTTGGTGGCAATTCAAAAGAGGTGTTACTTTGGAGATGAAAAAGCTCTAAATTTTGTCCTGTTGTGTGTGATGTGCTGAGGTTTGGCATAACCTGCTTTTAAGGAGCAATGTTTGAATTTATCTAAAATATCTTTCTTGTCTGACAACAAAGATGCTTCGGTGATCATCTTAAACTTGATTGTCTTAATTTTAATACTTACAGCGGAAGTTGGAGGCAGAAGGCGGAAGTTAGATGTGAAATCTGCAACCGCCCCGTAAACGAGCAATATCTTTAGGACTTACGCAAAAACCCTTTTAAACCCTCTTAACTTCGTGCTCTTTGCGTCCTTTGCGGTTTATTTTTTCATTATTTTGCATAAGTCCTGGTGATGTATGTGATTCAAACGAGAACCGCTGTATTGCTTGTGATCGCCTCATACTAAAAATCTCTATTTCAACAGCAATTATCAAGCAGGCACTTGAATACTCTGACTACCCGCAAGTCCAAACGCTGTATGAATGACTTGCAACGCCTTGACACCTTCTTCTTGCGCGACAACACAGCTAATCTTAATTTCCGAAGTCGCAATCATTTGGATATTAATTTGGTGCTGGGATAGTGCTTCAAACATTGTAGCCGCGATGCCTGGTTGTCCGACCATGCCTGCTCCCACAATACTGACTTTGGCAATATCATTATCCAACACGACTTCACCCCATCCATATTCTGCTGCTGATTGTTGGAGCATTTTTTGTGCTACTTGTGCATCTATTCTGGCAACAGTGAAGGCAATATCCCGCGTAGGAATGCCATTCATCATACGACATCGCTGGGACTGAATAATCATGTCTACGCTGATATTGTGTTCTGCCAACAATCCAAATATCTTCGCGGCTGTTCCTGGACGATCCTGTACTTGACGAATTGCCAGACGCGCTTGCTTCATATCCAGGGCGACACCTCTGACGGGAGGATGATCAGATGAGGCAGATGAGAATTTTGAATTGATTTGTTGGGTTGTCTGTTTGTCTTCTTCAATTTCAAAGGCGGCGCGAAGAAAAGCAACAGCGCGATCGCAATCTCCACTATCAATTACGCAACTCACTTTCACTTCACTCGTAGAAATCATCTGGATATTAACACCAGCTTCTGCAAGAGTCGCGAACATCTTCGCTGCTACACCAGGACGCCCAATCATCCCCGCACCTGCAATACTAACTTTAGCAATATTGGGCAGTACCATCACTTCCGCTTCTTCATTTTCTGTTGCCTTTTGAGAACGCAGAACAGGGGCGATCGCTTGTGCTACGGCTTCCGCCTTTTTTAATATTGGTGCCATCACGGTAAAGGCAATGTCATTCGTATTACCTTCGTGAATTGATTGAATTATCAAATCGACATCCACATTTTGACGTGCTATCTCCCCAAATAACCGCGCTGCTACACCTGGTTTATCTGGAACACGCAACATCGACACTTTCGCCTGATTGGTATCAAATTCAATATCATCAACGGAACGAGCAATTTCCAAATTCACAAGTGCTCGCGGACGTGGCGCTGGTGAAATCACCCAAGTTCCAGGTTCATCTGTCCAACTAGAGCGTACCACTAAAGGAACGCCATAGTTCCGGGCAATTTCCACTGCACGAGGATGCAAGACTTTTGCCCCCAAGCTTGCGAGTTCCAGCATTTCATTGCAGGTGATTTTATCTATCAGTTGTGCTTCTGGAACCAAACGGGGATCTGTTGTTAAAATCCCTGGTACATCAGTATAAATTTCACAATAATCTGCGTGCAATGCAGCTGCCAAAGCCACCGCTGAGGTATCTGAACCGCCACGTCCCAAGGTCGTAATTTCCAATTCCTCTGTTCTGGTAATCCCCTGAAACCCTGCTACAACAACAACTTTGTTTTGATTAAGATGTCGCTTGACGCGTTCTGTTTCAATATGTAAAATCCGCGCTCGCGTATGGTCTGCTTCAGTAACAATTCCTACTTGCGCTCCTGTCAAAGAAATAGCTGGATGTCCCAATTCTTGCAAAGCCATACTGACTAAAGCAATGGATATCTGCTCACCTGTGGACAGCAACATATCCATTTCCCGGCTGTTGGGATTTTGTGAGATTTCGTATGCTAGCTTAACGAGTCCATCTGTGGTTTTCCCCATCGCGGAAAGCACGACAACAAGAGAGTTTCCTGCTTTCACAGTTTTGCACACGCGCTGTGCAACAGCTTGAATACGCTCTACTGAACCGACAGATGTACCACCATATTTCTGAACTATGAGCGCCATAAGTTTTATGTAGTCAATTGTCCCTAGGAATTCTATTTGTTCATTATATTTCTTGTACCGTGTTTAATTTCATAGAGTCCCAGTAAACTTGTTGCTATTAGCAAAGCCAATAAGTCGTAAATTGCTCTGTAAGCTAGTGTTGCACCCAAAACAACGACAGGAGAAAGTTTCGCAGACAGAAAATGCAAGATGACAATCTCAAACACTCCTAACCCAGCAGGGACGTTACTCACCACACCTGCAAACATAGCTAGTGAGTAGGTTCTCAACACGTCTAGAAAAGATACACTATTGGTAGGAAGCAGCAAAAAAAGAACTGCTGCGGCTATTATCCAGTCAATGCTAGAAATGACGACTTGAGCAAAAGCTATCTTGAAAGAAGGAAAACGAAACTCTTTGCGACGAATGACTAACGGTGTTTTAATAAAAATACTTCCTAATAAATAACAAATAACTATTACTAGGAAAATAACACCCAGAGGACGTGTGTTTGTAAAAGGTAAATGTATTTGGGTGGGGATTTCCAAGGGGTTAAAGAGAAATATTACCCCTGACGCGGCAAACACTCCTAACCAAAAAGTGAAATTGGCAAAAGCAATAACTTGGGCGATCGCCAGTGGTGATACTCCCCAACCAGAATAATAACGATAACGAATAGCACTACCAGTTACCAAAGCAAAACCGATGGTATTACCGAGTACAGAGCTAATAAACCCAGTGAAAGCAATTTTTCGCAGAGCCAGAGAACGACCAATATAGCTAAAGCCTAGCATATCATACGACGCCATCACTAGATAGCCTATATTTGACAATATAATTGACAAACTTAAGTGCCTTTTAGGAATTGTTCCTAAAGAGTTCAAAATATCTTGGTAACGATACTCACGTAGTTCGTGGCTAATTGCCCAAAAAGAAAGTACCAGAAGTAGCAAGCCAAACAACGAACTGAAGTTGAGTCGGAGTTTTTGAAGCATAGTACAACTAGGCAAGGGGGGAGACTACAGAGGTGGAGAGAGTAGAAGCAGAAAACGACTAATAACTCGACATTCACAAAAGTTTCATTATGTTGACATAAAATTGACACATCACTAGCGTAAGCTTTTGACTATAGGATTCAGACAACAAAGCAAGTTAATTTATTAGACTTCGTGGCAGTTGTAGGGAACGCTTAACAGTGAACAGTTATCAGTTACCAGTGAACAATAGATAACTGATAACTGATAAAGGTGTACTAGTTTCACAAAAATCTGCACAGGAGTCCTATAGTTGACCATTAACTAATGACTAATGACCATTAACTAATGACTAATGACTAATGACTCTTTTCAAGATGCCTTAGCTGGTTCAACAATTCATCTGCGACGAGGGGTCAATTTACAAGTTTGCCACAATTCGGGGAGAACTCCAGCTATAGTTTTTCTGCATGGAGGAACGGGAAACCGCTTTAACTTTCGTTCTCAGTATGAGTTTGCTCAAAGTCAAGGTTGGGAAGTTCTGGTGTATGATTTGGCAGGACACGGACAGTCGAGTCCCTACCCTCGCTACTCCATCGGGCGACATTGTCGGGATTTACAGCGATTGTTGTACAAATTGGGCATTTCCTCACCAGTGCTGTGTTGTCATAGCTACGGAGTTCCTATTGGTTTAGAGTTTGCCCAGCACAATTGTGTGAGTGGTTTTATTGCGATCGCCGGCGGAACTCATAACTTAGCACCTTGGTGGGAAATTCCGCTGATGAAGTTGATGGCTTGGGGCGGCAGATATTTATACTCTTTACCTGGTGTACAAGCAATCTCAAACTTTTTCTCGACTTCTTACCGCCACAGCGTTATGGAACGGTTTTTTGCCGAATGTCCAACACCAACGGATTTCCAATCCTACAAAGCTTTAGAAATCTTTTGGGGTTATAACTTTTTTACGCGTCACCTTTTGCCGCAGAATTTGCATATTCCTGCTTTGATTATAACTGCGAGTCTTGACCCCATGTTTACACACCAGATGGGGAACGATTTAGCAAGACATTTCGTCAATGGTACTCATTTACATGTTACTAATGCCGGACATTTAGTTATGGCAGAGTGTCCAGAGTTAATCAACAGTACTATATTGAAATATCTTATTGGGATTAATACACAAACACCTTTGTCTTCACAAATTTCATCTCTATAAATTTTATGATTTTTTATAGTTTTGATTCAATTGCTATCAATCAATATTTTTGATGAACTGCTTCAAATCTAAAATTGTGCTGCTACTTTCGGTGTTAGCCTTCTGTAACTGTAGTGATATAAAATCTGCACAAGCACAGATGCGTCCGCCAACTCTAACTTCTGTGTTACCACCACAACCGACTGCTAGGGATTTAACTACCCAATTAAGATATAAAACCGAAACTTACAATAGCAAAGTTATGGGAGGAAATCGCATTTACTGCGTTGCTTTACCTCCGGGCTATGATCAAAACCAAAATCAACGCTATCCAGTTATCTTTCTCCTTCACGGTGGACATGGAAATGCTGACCATTGGTTTACAAAAGGAGATGCCTTAACAGTTGTGCAACAGCTTTATGCAACAGGCAAGTTGCCGCCCAGTATTATTATCACACCAGATGGAAATGACAAACGTGGTTCTAGCCGCTACTGGGATCCTGATTATATTGATGGTCCAAATGGTAAAGTTTCCACAGCCATTGGGGATGAACTGGTGAAAGTTGTGCAAAACCGCTACCGTACACTCGCCAGTCCTGATTTTTGGGCAATGGGGGGATTATCTTCAGGAGGTTGGGGTGCAATGAATGTGGGATTGCATAATTTAAATAACTTTTCAATATTATTTAGTCATAGCGGTTACTTTCAAGACAAGAGTGGATCGCAAAATAGCCCAATCACCTATATCAAGACCATTTCACCTCAAACTAAAAAACGCTTACGGATATACCTTGATGCAGGTATAGCAGATACTGAAGTCGGAGTTGACGAATCCAAAAAGTTTAATCAAGTACTCAGTAGTGAGAAAATTTATAATATATTTAATGCTTTTCCCGGAGGTCACACTTGGGACTACTGGCATGAACATCTGGCAGATTCGCTAACATTTGTCGGAAGACAATTTAAAATCTCGGCTATTCTACACGCTAGTGATAATTTGGGTTTCAACAAGCCATGAAATTATCTAAAGTTTTAATGGGCGTTGCAGGTGCAATTACAATCCTGAGTGCTGCTGGTTACTGGTATGTCTTTATCTTAGGTGCGCCGCAGCTAGATCCGCCTCAAGAGGTGACGAATAGTGGGTTGAAGTTTCAGCTAGAAACTTTTAACAGTCAAGCAATGGGGACACAACGACAATATGGTGTTATTTTGCCCCCATACTACAATAAAAATTTTCTCAAACGCTATCCTGTCATATTTTTACTACATGGCGGTCATGATGATGCCCGTGCTTATGTTGATAAATATGCAATCTTAAAAGTTCTACATGAACTTTATAAAAATAACAAACTACCGCCTTCGATTGTGATTACACCAGATGGAAATGATAACCGGGGTTCAAGTCCCTTATTCGACCCTGATTATTATGATGGGCCTAATGGTAAAGTAGGAACGTTGATCGGTTCGGAGTTAGTACAAGTTGTCAAGTCACGCTATCGTACATTAGAAAATCCAAAGTTTTGGGCGTTGGTAGGTTTATCTTCTGGAGGATGGGGTGCATTTAATATTGGCTTACGCAATTTGAAAAACTTTAATATTCTGTTCAGCCATAGCGGCTATTTTACCGATAACAGTGGCCCACAAAATAGCCCCCAACAAATTGTCCAACAATTGTCACCTCAGGAAAGACAGGAACTACGGGTATATCTTGATGCTGGAGAACATGACTCTAATTTACTTGCCTCTACCCAAAAATTCCATGAAACCTTAGACAAATTAGGTATAGAAAACGTGTTTTATGCCTTTCCTGGAGGACATGGTTTGTCAGGTCCAGATGTTGGGTGGAATTACTTTCACAAACATCTCAAAGATTCGCTATCTTATGTAGGAAAACAGTTTGAAAATTCGCAAAAGAACAAAGTGACCAATGACTCTTGATTTTAGAACTCGGATTGGGCTTTGGAGTGCAGCTTTCCTCACTGGTTTAGTCGGAGTGGTAAACTTGGTGTCAGCAGTGACGCCTAACCTAAATGAGCGAAATCACTGGTTGAAGCACTTTTTACCTTTTGATATTCGCGTTAGCGGTCATTTATTTGCAGCACTGACTGGGTTTGTGTTACTGACGCTTGCAACCAACTTGTTGCGTCGAAAACGAATTGCTTGGTTACTCACTATTGGATTCTTGATTCTTTCTGTTGTCAGCCACTTGATTAAGGGACTGGACTATGAAGAAAGTCTGTTGTCTGGTGTTTTGCTGATGCAATTACTCTTGATGCGCCATGTTTTTACAGCAAAGTCAGATCGTCCTTCGGTTGCGCAGGGAGTGCGGGTGTTAATTGCAGCTTTGCTGTTTACTTTGGCATATGGAACAATTGGGTTTTACTTGTTAGATGGCAAATTTACGGAAAATTTCAGTTGGAGTGATGCCATAGCCCAAACTTTTGCTATGTTCTTCACAGATAATAATGACGGACTGAAACCAAAAACCCGATTTGGGGACTTTTTTGCTAATTCTATTTATATTATTGCAGCAAGTACGATCGCTTATGCATTGTTCATGCTACTAAGACCAGTTTTTCTACGTGATACCGCCACTGTTAAAGAACGGCAGCAGGCAAAAGATATCGTAGAAAAGTATGGATGCTCTTCGTTAGCAGCATTTACATTGTTAAGTGATAAAAGTTACTTTTTTAGTCCTTCTGGTCGCAGTGTGATTGGTTATGTCCCTAAAGGACGGGGTGCGATCGCCTTAGGTGATCCCATTGGACCAGATGAAGACCGTAAAGAAGTGATTGTGAGTTTTCAGTTGTTTTGCCAACGTAACGACTGGTATCCAGCATTTTACCAAACTTTACCTAATGATATTGATCTCTACAAGTCGCTGGGATTTCAGGTAGTCAAATTGGTGAAGAAGCAATAGTCGATCTCGAAAGCTTCACCTTACAAGGAAAAGCAGGTAAAAACCTCAGAACAGCAATCAATCGCATGACTAAGCTGGGGTATGAAGTCAAATTTTACCAACCACCAATTGCTGATACATTGTTGCATCAAATCAAACCTGTTAGTGACGAATGGCTGCAATTGGTGCAAGGTTCCGAAAAAAAGTTTTCTCTAGGTTGGTTTGATGAAGCTTATTTGCGAGAGTCTGAGATCGTAACGGTGCAGTCCTCCCAGGGTGAAATTATTGCCTTCACCAATATTGTATTAGAGTACCAGCTCAACGAAGTGACTAACGACATGATGCGACACCGAAAGTCGATTGAGAATGGAACAATGGACTTTTTGTTTCTATCTATGTTCCAGCACTACAAGGAGCGAAATTACGATAGTTTTAATATTGGTCTTTCTGCCCTTGCTGGAGTAGGTAAAACTCAAGAGTCGGCTCGTTTAGAGAAAGTTTTGTACTATCTTTATAAGCATTTGGAGCGATTTTACAATTTCCAAGGCTTGCACGCATACAAAGACAAATTTCACCCTCGTTGGGAATCACGTTATCTGGTTTTCCCCAGTTTAACCGCTTTACCCGACGTCGTTGTCGCATTAATTCGTGCTGATTCAGGCGATCGCCTTTTAGATTATTTCAAAGGATAAAATTTGACTGACCTTTCGTGCCCTACTACTTACAAATTGTTTCTTTGAAAGAAAAATTGGTGATATCCTCGGTGTTTTTCAGGAAAGGGTGCTACTGTAGCGCAAAAAAATTATCTGTTTATTCTAGATTTACTCTGGTTGAATCGGTTGGGGATCTGAGGTTTAAAAAATTGATCTGATTGAACGTACGACGACGGATTTTCCAATGCCCACTCACTTTGACGACTTCATCTTCATAAGTGCCATTAGCGACATCAATGCTAGTTTCCGAACGTTTGTGTGTTCCGTGGACGTATGAGGACATTATTGCCTCATTAGTATTACGAACTGAGACGTTTATCGAACCGATTAAATGTTGGGTAGCTTGATATCCGTTTGCTTGGTATACCGAATATATGTAATCCGCCAAAGCATCTGTCCCAGTTTGTTTTTTAGTTATTCCTCCAGCTAAATTATTAGTGAATTCTGCGTCTTGAGTAGAACAATCCCGTAAAATATTCTTTCCCTCTTGCAGGTTTCCTCCACCAATGGCGTCAATTCCCAGCGCATGACAGACTGTTAATTTTTGAATTTCTAATTCAGCATTAGGTTGCGCTGCGCTAGTTACCTCAAACGTACCCCCAAGCACTACAACCAACGTGGCTGCCAGCGCAATTACAATTAAAGTTGTACGGTTTAACAGAAAATGGATAGATTTCAAAACTATTTCCCTTCTTTTTTCTATAAAATTAATCTTTATATTTGTGCCGTTCAATCACTGATGCCAACGATTGTTGCTAGGGCTTGAAAGTGTCCTCCCCGACAACGGCGGATTCTCGGACTATTTCTACTATAACTTTACACGGGAACTGCCGATTCGGAACAAGTTAAAAGTAAGTGAATTTTGTCATATACTACCAGAACAAACTTTTAAACGCTCATTTACTCCCCTGACCAGCAAGAAAGACGGGACTGCCAGACTAACCTTTGCAGGTTGTTATAAGCACTCAGTTACTAAAGATGGAAGACGGGCATCATTACTCAGAAGGTGGAGAATTTCGGAATTGCTCAATTCTTGTTAAATAAGAACGTAAAACCTTTCTTATATACTCAAACTCTTCTTGTGTTGATAACTCCCCTTGTAAAAAGTAACCTAGTGCTAGCAGTTCCTTTTTTCGGTTCAAGTTAAGAGAATTTATCTTTGTATGAATGTCAAATCGGCGTTGCAACCACTTATAGGATTTTTGCAACCATTCGACAGGTTCTTCTTCTAAATATTCTGAATCATCCGTGTTTAAATCTGTCAAGCATCGGTTAAGATATTTCTCGACCTCGTTGAGTATTTTAGTCGTAATACGTGAGCTATGATTTTTGCTAATTCGTTCCAAAGCTTCAATTAAAAGAGAAAATTTATAAACATCTTTCTCAGACAAAAAGCTGATTGCATTATGCACATCAGTCAGATCATTTCCAATTAAGCGTCTGGCGATCGACTTTGGGAAGACTGGGGCTGATTGTCGTCGGGTAACACCGGACTGTTGGCTGGCTGAAGAAAACTTTGAGGGTTGGTTGTCTTGCTGGATGGCTTGTGTTTGGGTATTGGGGTTGGAGTTAGCGTTGGGGTTGGTGGTAATATTTTGGGTTGAGCTATTACCCAGGTTGTGAGCAGAATTAGAATCAGCAGGATCATCCCAACGATTACTATGCGAGTTGTTCGACGTGGTACTGCTTTTTGAGGTAGTATTGGTTGTGCTGACGGTACTGCTTCTGGTGACGGTACTGGTGTTTTTTTTTCAGTTTTAGTTTCAGGTGCTTTCCAAACATTGCCCTTGTAAACAATCTGTTGGGGATAAGCCGGAGGCTTGACGCTGAGTCCTTCTCCTATCCCAGAGGCTGCGCCAACGGACACGCGCAAGGGAGGCGTATCGCCCTCTTTTTTGAACTCAGCAACAACCACTACAGGTTGCTCAGTTTCCCCAAAGGAAGTTTGACTGATTTGCTTTACTAAAGTATATAACTGGCTCTCAATATCAATTGTTTTCGGGGTTAACCAAACTGACTCACCAAGTTCAACGACGCTGGGAGATATTTTTGACAGGAAGTCATCTAAATGTGTGCCAGCATCAGTATATAACTGCTGAATTTGTTGGGCATTAGCTTTAAAGTCATTCAGTCCATCAAAGTCAATAGCACTGCGAATCTTGCTTAGAAAAGTTGACTCTTTTTCCCAAAAACTTAGCAAAATACAAGCAGCGAGTTTTCTTAGTTGAGATTCTATTTCGGGCGTTGCATCCCCAACCCACAAAACAACTTCAGAGATTCTCCGCCCCATTCTTTTTGATCGATCTTCTGCTGCATCTAGCCCTGTGACTTCTACAAGCACCTTATTTTCATATCGAGCTAAAATGAGGGACGGTTTAGTATCGTTAATTAAGGAATTAATTGTTACCTGTTTACCATCATCTCTAGCAATAACTCGTTGCTTAAGCACAACTGGCTCTTCCTTAGGCTGTTCGGGTTTGCTGATATTGCGCCAATGAATACCAACTTCGCCTAATGGAGAACTTCTAACGTAAATTTCTACTTGATTGTAACTCATAGAAGCCTCATCTTAATTATTTAGGAACTGGTAACCATTTGGCTCTACCTTGCAAAATGGCAAAGCCACGCTCTTGCTTACAATCAATTGCAAATTTGGAAATAGCTGTGTTAAAAGCTTGGAGTTGAGCTTGTGTGGCGTCTGCTTTGTCTTGAACCGCAAATTTTTGAGCTTCTGTCTCCTTGAGATCAAACGCTTTTTCCGTATAACTGTTATTAGCTTCATCGTAGGATGTATTAACGTCATCGAAAAGGTTAGCAATTAGTCTGAAGGGTAGCCAAAGTTGATTACGCTGATTCACACGCTGTTCTGCTAGATTTAACTTGCGTTGGGCGCTATTCAATTGATCGTCTTTGACACCAACTTCTTTTTCAAGTTTATAAAAGTCTTCTTTAGCTCGTTCCAATTCTAACTGGCTGCTTTCATTGTATACATTCAACAAAAATCGCAATACATAGCGGAGTGGTTGATCTCCATCTTTAGGATCATAAGGCGCATCTAGCGGTGCTTTGTTGTAAAAGAACCGCGTATAACCATCAGTAGTTTCAGCATGAGAAAAAGCAATGTGTCCAATGGTTTGTACAGGTGTTACGACTACTGCCAATTTGTGATAAATCTCGTCTTCTTTGAAGAAATCCAGTAATTGTCGATAGCCAATTTTGATGTGATCCAGCAAGTCATTAGCATCTTTATTTGTTTTCATGTAACTTTCACACTTTAATGGTGCTAGAACAACCAGCCTAGGTTTTGTTATACTTGCGTAGGCGTCTTTTAAAAGCTTGGTAATACGAGCAGGGTCATTTTTGGGTTCATGCCAAAGTCCAATTTCTGTAGTTTTCGTTCTGCCTGTTTTCTTTTCCATTAAAGCAGTTGAATCAATGGGAATAATCACTGCATCACATTGATTTAACTGTTGTTTGACATACTCCTTTTGATCAGGAGTCGCAGTAGGTTTGAAATATTCTCCAGAAGGATCGGTAAAGCGAATTTTTATGAACTTTTTGCCGCCACTTCCCACTTCAAACATAAATCCTTGATCTTCCCAAGGATCAAGTTGGGGTGGAGTTGGTTCAACTAGCTTTTGTAAACGGTAGTCCATATTTCGTAGGAGGCGTTTACAATCTTCGATCGCATCCAATGTTTTAGTGTCACTTGCCCATGTTGTTAGCCCTGCATTCTCAAATGTTTTGTGAAATTCTTCGTGCATGGCGGCTAACAAACTGGTTTTGCCAACTCCTCTAGGCGCAAGCATGATAATATTTAGTTCTTGCAGGTTATTCATCAAAACAAATCCTGGTTAAAAATCAAGTTTAGTCTGTGCTGATATTTTTCTGAGTCAATCAGTAGGTCGAAAATTCAAGTCAAAAATTGAATGGTTTCTACACGATTAACCTCTTTTAATCGCTTAACACTATTTAACCAGTCCTGTTGCCGCTGTTGTTCTTGTTCAAGTTTACCAATTTCCTCAGCCCAGACTTTAGCCCTGACTCGCCTGAGAAATTTTTTCCAGTCTTTTTGAGCCTCTTTGTGGTAGATTATATTGTCAATAAACTTCTCAATTAGCGCGTAAGCAGCAATGCTGGGCTGATAAAGTAGCTCTTCTAGAGCCGCCTTAATTCTAGCAACTGTGCGATCATAGTCAATCTGTAGTGCGTTAAGAATTAAGTCAGCAGTTGTACTTTGTCCAACTTTTAAGGTAACATCTTTCGAGTCTTCATCAGTAAGTTGAATATTGCTAAGTTCAACCAAATTTTGATATATCTGTGGTTCAATTAAGCCACTGTATGAAAGTTCAAAATTAGAAATAATTCGGAAGCCTTGCTGAAGTCTTTTAAGATCTGAATGTTCTCGCTCTAGCAATTCTCTAAAAGCTTGAATAAATTCCCAGTCTTCAAGGGAATTACCCAAGACACCTAATTGTCCAACTGTGATTAAAATCTCTGCTACTCGCGCTTTCACTTCTTGAGTTGATTCTTTTAGTCCTTCATCTAAATGACTAAAGTGATCGGACAATAAAGTTCGCAACAAATCACGGTAGTCAGCATAGGCTTTCATTGGATTGCTGGCTTTAATCTGCTTCTCAATTTCGGCTTCTGGATTGTTAGCAGTTAAAATTCCAGCATTTGCCTTACAAGTTTTGTAGACTTTCTCAACACTCGATTCCAGACTCTTAGACGGTAATTGACAGCCTTTGGCAAATTCAAATCTCAATTCTTGGAAGGCGATGGTAATCTCTCGCCACCATCCATCCTGATCGGTACCAAACAAATCGTCATACTGATCGTCAATAAGTGTGGACAAGTCACTATCAGTTGCGCTAAAAACTTTCTGGGCAGCCTGTATAATCAGATCGATATCTTGCTGAATTTTCATTAGCCGCTCTTGACTTTGCCGAGCATATTCTTGATCAATTTCCAGAATATGCTCTGCCAGGTAGTTGAGAATGCGATCAAAAACTTGGTTAGCATCCTCTGGGTTTGAGCAGTCAGCAATTTCGCAACTAACAACTTGCATCTGCAAAGTATCTTTGAGAGCAATACATGCATTTAGATTTTGTGTTCTTTGGCTGTGATTGACAACCATAAACGCTCTGCCTGCAAGGTTATTCAATTCTTGAGCCGCAATATCGTAAAGATCGGTGTCAACCTTGCGCCATTGGTAACGTTGCGGGTCTGGACGTGTTATAAAAAGCACTACATCCACTGCTCTACCGAGAGTATCCAGCATGACTTTTTCATCGCCCAGCTTAGAGTCTCCCAAACCAGGAATATCAACTAGAGCAATCCTACCAACATCAGGATTCTCAAAGGGACAGAATATATTAACTTCGCGTACAGCTAAGTGTTTGTACGAAATTAATTCTCCTTGAGGGTTTCGCTTTTGTCTGACATATTCAGCCACCTCCTCTGGGGCGATCGCCACCTCTGCTGGTTCTGCTCCAGTAACAATCAAATGCCGATAGTATTCTAAGTTCTGAAAATAGTCATACCGCAGGTGCTTATAAACTGCTTCATCGGTTGCTCCAACAGGCATTTGGGCAGGTAAAGATGCTCGTGCAAATTCATCCAGGGTGCCCGGTTCAGGCTTGAGTTTCAGCGATTTGTAGTAAGGAAGAATCACTTCCTCTAAAAAGGTTTTTTCTGAATGCAGAATGACTCTAACTTCAACAGAACCCTCCTTGTTACAAACCAGGCTACGAACAGCTGTACAAGCTGCTCCTTCATAAGCTGGAATTTCTTGATCGCTAAGTCCACTTAAACTCTTGAGCAAGGTACTCTTTCCTTGTCCCATCAACCCAACAACGCCAATATTCAGCGTATTTCTGGAAAAGCGGCTTTTGAGTTTAGACAATACAAACAGTTCAGATGTAATGCGTTTTTGAATATCAGCAAAATTGATTGCTTTTAAATACTCACTCGCTTGGGTATTGGCATTTTCTTGTAGTAACACTTGTTGATGAGTTTCCAGATTATATAAGGCAGATGCTCGTGCCTGAAGCTCTTTTTCAACTGTTGCTATCTTATTGGGAAGATAACGGGAACGGTGTTCAATTATACTGGCAACTTGCTCTGCTCTGGAACGCATATCAGTTTAGTCCTATAATGTTTTTGATATTAGCAAATTAGACTTAGTGGCAGTTGTAGGGAACGCTTAACAGAAAACAGAACTCGTAAAATCTCATTTTTGCAATCTTGTCTATTAGTTTGGGATAAAAGCTAGAAAACCGAATCGCACTTACTCCCTTCGGGATCTAAGATTACCTATAATAATTTACTCCTGTCTCTGTGCCACGCGCTTGTAGCACCTACCGTCCCGTTGTAGCACAAGCGCGTGGAAACCACGCCACATGCTGTCGGCAGATGCTCCCCAAGACGAGCCACTGCTGCAGTCCTTGTTTCCCGACAGAGGCATGTGGCGTCCGCGCTGCCTCACCCCGGCGCTGGCTCCTCTGCGCCCACCGCGAACGAGTGCCCAGGAACATCCACACCACAAATTCGCGCCTTGTGCGGTTCAAAAATATAGCGCTTCTCGGTTGCGTGCAATACACAACTGTAGAGACGTTACATTTACGTGCTCTACATTATTCGTAGTGGTGTATGTGATTCAAATGAGAACCGCTATAGGTATTCTTCTGGCGGGTTGGGAGTAGTTAAAAATTAAAACTTAATATTTTTTAGTATGTTTTATCACGAAAAATCTCAATAACAATACTAATAAACTTTAAAATGTTTTGCAATTTAGGAATTGAGTGAGACAATCAAACCTATTCTTTTCAATTTCAAAAGACATGGACTATTCTGTTGCTGGGTGGAACTGTCTTGTTGGCAATTTTGGTATTAGCAAAATTTGGCTTTAACCCAATGGCACTTTTTAGTAGCGCAGCTGCTAAATATCCAGGTGTGTTGGCTCCTGGCAAACAAGTTTGTGATCCCTTCGATGCGATCTCTTTGGGAATGTCGTTGATGTTCGGGACAGCAGGATTACCCCACATCCTGATGCGGTTCTACACAGTGCCTGATGCAAAGTCAGCGCGAAGTTCTGTAACATATGCCACATCCCGCGTATCTCTATGATGTTGGGAGCATTGGCGATACTGTTAGGTATTTTGTTTAAGGGGCAAAACGTTGCTTATATGGTGGGTTTAGCATTTGCGATCGCCGCCAGTGCAAACTTCCCCGCCTTGCTTTTATCAATGCTGTGGCGACGCTTCACCACCAATGGTGCAGTAGCGAGTATGTTGGTGGGTACTATCTGCTATGTAAATCCTAAACAAACCTAGACATGACTTCTTTCTTCAACGGGAGCATGGGAGCGGCTATCCCTCAGAAAGCATTCACGTCTTAGCCAGACGCGATACGCCACATGCTATCTCCCAAGGGGAGACGCAATCATGCGAACAAGCCGGGGAACCCGGACGCCAGACGCCTAGGTCGGGAGACCCCTTCGGGTTCGCCAGATGCCTGCTGCGGGAGACCCTCCCGCAGCACTGGTCTCACCTCCTGCAGCGCTGGCTCTCCAACGCAGTGGCTCAAATTTATGGCTGCATTCAAGTCACGGTCAATGCACGTTTGTAGCACTTCATACTACATCAGCTTTTATAACCCCCTTTTTATCCTGGCGACTGGAAGTCGCGGCTATACAGACAAAGTCCCTTCGGGTATCTCCTGCACGCCTACGCTACTTTGTAAGTCCCAAAGGGACACGCTTACGCGTATCTCCTGCACAGACGCTGCTTTGTAAGTCCCAAAGGGACACGCTTGCGCTTAGGCTCGATTCGTGCGCTTGCGCTTACGCAGTCGCCTGGCTGTCGGGAAACCCTACCAAGAGCGCTGTCTCACCTATTCCCCGTACTCCCCCTACTCCCCCTACTTGCCCATATGTATCAACGTTAAAGTGAAACGGTATTAGGCGTTGGGTTCGCTTGATGTACGCAAATTGCTATGAAGTTGTTGAGTTTTCTGTTCTTATTCCAAAAGACTAGATATTGCACCCATTAAATCTACAGGGTTAACTGGCTTGGGCAAGAAAATGTGAAATCCTGCCTCCAGTGCTTCAAGTTTGTCTTCTTCTCTGCTATAAGCAGTGAGTGCAACTGCGGGAATCTTCTGGGTTTGCCCCACCTCCTTAAGCCTGACTTGACGAATCAAAGCATGACCACTCGCTTGTGGCATTCCAATGTCACTAATGAGTACATCACATTTGAATTCTTCCAAAACTTGTAAAGCTGCATTGGTGGATTGAACAGCGGTCACTTTTGCGCCTGCGCCTTGCAAAATTTCTTCCAGTAGTTCCAAATTATCAGTATCATCATCGACCACAAGGATTTGTACGTCATTTAGCTGTGAGTGATGATAAGTTTTTTCGGGACGAACTTTTGGCTGTTGTGTATTCACTTCTATAAGTGGCAGCTTGACAGTAAAGGTTGCTCCTTTCCCTTTTCCTTGACTTTCTGCTGTCACTGTGCCACCTTGCAATTCCACGAGATGCCGAACAATCGCTAATCCCAAACCAAGTCCATTATTGGAACGTGTCATTGTGCTATCAGCTTGACGAAAGTGTTCAAACACATAAGGTAGAAACTCAGAATTGATGCCCTCACCAGTATCGCTGACTTGAATGACTGCCCAGAACCCAGGGCGTTGCCAAAAGTTGTCTGAACCGAAGTTTCCTCCGTTTATAAATTCAGGAGGTTCTGAGCCTTGAGGAGCCAATGCGTTGGAGTGAAGCAGCCCTGCAGGTGGATTTCCCCCCCTTGGGGACTGTGTTCGCGTAGGGTATTTGGAGGAAATCCCAAGGGAGCTTGGAAGTAGGCACTCTTCCGTTTCCCCCCAACCCTTGGGAATGGAAAGCCCCAAGTCTTTTAACTCCGACTTTAGTCGGTTCAAGTCGCGCAATTCATCCAGGCTGCCTCTTCCATAGGAAGCTCCAAGCTCTGGGTTGTCGTAAGTAGCATAGGATTCGTGTTGTTGAGTTTTGAGTAGTGAGTCACAAGAGTTTGACTCAGCGCTAATTGACAGCCTCACTTGCACTCGTCCTTCCACTGGGGTGAACTTTATTGCATTGGAAAGTAAATTCCAAGCAATTTGATACAAGCGATTTTCATCTCCCATCACTACCGCGACTGAGCACTCTAGTACGGATTCCAAAGTAATTGATTTTTCTTGTGCTGATAACTTTATTGTATTGAGCGCGTTCTCAATCACACTGACTAAATTGATAGGAGATATAGATAGCTGCATTTGCCCTCGCATTAAGCGAGATGTATCAAGAATATCATCTATTAACTGGTTCTGTTGAAGGGCACTGCGTTCAATAATTTCTAAACTATGATTTCTAGCTGCTTCATCAAAGTTACGGCTACGCAGTAACTGTGCCCAACCCAAAATTGCGTTTAAAGGAGTGCGAAGTTCGTGGGAGACAATCGCAAGAAATTCATCTTTTAAGCGATTTGCTCGCTCCAGTTCTTCTTCCCGCTGCTTGCGCTCAGTGATGTCCAACACCACTCCAATCATGCGCACAAGCTGACCTGTATCATCATAAAAAAAATTACCTTTACCTAAGATCCAATGAACGCTTCCATCAGACCAAAGAACGCGAAATTCATTGCTGTAGTCAGTTTTTGTATTTATGGCAGAAGTAATAGCTTCAGAAACTTGTTCTCTGTCTTCTGGATGAACGCAGGAAAGAAATCCTTCATAACTTCCTAGAAAGCTTCCTGGTGGTAAACCAAATAATTGTTCATGATTTTTAGACCAAATTACTTGATTTTTTGGTACGTTCCAGTCCCAAGTGCCCAGATGAGCAGCTTCCATTGCCAGGTCTAAACGCTCTTCACTGATTCGTAATTGCTCAACAGCAACAGCATACTCGTCAAGTGATGTCTGCTTTTCTAAACTTTCTTTAACAGCAATGACAAGCAGCTCTAGCCTTCCCTTTAAGACATAATCACTTAGCCCAGACTTCATCCCTAAGACAGCAATTTCTTCGTTGCCGCTATCAGTGTACATAATCACAGGACTGTTTGGATATTTAATTTTAATGGTTTTTAAAACCTCTAAGCCATTAGTCCACTGTAGAGAGTAGTCAGTAATTGCAATATCAAAATCACCTACTGCTAGCGCTTCCTCAAAACTCTTAGCATGAATAATTGAGGTAACTTCTATAGAAGAAAACTCTTGCTTGAGTTGCGGTGTTATCGACAAGTGCACATCAAAGTTGTTATCGATTAGGAGTATGCGAAGCATGATATTTGCTATCCATAAGACTTAACTTAGAAAATTAAGTGTAAATTTTAGTTGACTAGTGAGGTCTCACACCTTTTATATCATCTCCTGTAAAATATCTAGAACTCTCAGCTAATATTGAAGATATCAACAATTTTTTTGTCAGTAATTACACGTATAAAGATGGCACTATTGTTTTCTAAATGGTGACAAATGGGACAAATTGGTGAGAACAATGTTTATCAAAATTTCAGCACTATACTGCTGCTGCACTTTAGGATTAACACTAGACTGCACTGACTGGTTGACGTTTGAAAATTTTTGAGTGTGTAGGGCTAAAGTCTGAATCTTAGAACAAAGACCTCTCTAAAATCAGTATAGGGTCAACAAGGCCTCACGCCTGATGACCAAAAGCATAGTCTCCACCAAGAAGTTCAAACATGGATATTAGAAACGGCTTTGTAGATACTGTAGGTCATACACCACTTATTCGTTTAAACAGCTTTAGTGACGAAACTGGGTGTGAAATTCTTGGTAAAGCAGAATTTCTCAACCCTGGTGGTTCTGTTAAAGATCGGGCAGCACTTTATATTATTCAAGATGCCGAAGAAAAAGGTTTACTAAAACCTGGTGGCACAGTCGTAGAAGGAACAGCTGGTAATACTGGTATTGGATTGGCACATATATGCAACGCCAAAGGTTATAAATGCCTGATTATAATTCCTGACACTCAATCCCAAGAGAAGATGGATGCTTTGAGGGCATTAGGTGCAGAAGTTCGCCCTGTACCTGCTGTACCCTATAAAGACCCTAATAATTACGTCAAACTCTCTGGTAGAGTAGCTGGCGAAATGGAAAATGCTATTTGGGCAAATCAGTTTGATAACTTAGCAAACCGCCAGGCCCATTACCAAACAACAGGACCAGAAATTTGGGCACAGACAGATGGTAAAGTTGACGCTTGGGTCGCTTCAACAGGGACTGGTGGAACTTTTGCTGGTGTAGCAATGTATTTGAAAGAAAAAAATCCAGCAATTAAATGTGTTGTAGCTGACCCAAAAGGTAGCGGACTTTACAGCTACATTAAAACAGGCGAAATTAATATTGAAGGTAATTCTATTACTGAAGGCATTGGTAATAGTCGTATTACCGCCAATATGGAAGGCGCGCCTAGTGATGATGCTGTCCAGATTGATGACAGGGAAGCCATAAAGGTTGTTTATCAGTTACTACGGAAGGATGGCTTATTTATGGGTGGTTCTACAGGTATAAATGTTGCTGCTGCTGTTGCTTTAGCAAAACAAATCCGACCAGGACACACCATTGTTACTATCTTATGTGACAGCGGTTCCCGTTACCAGTCGCGCATCTTCAACCATGAATGGTTAGAATCTAAAGGTCTTTCTCCAGATTAGTCAGCCCCTGGGAAAGAATTCTACATTCAACACACCCCATCCAACTCTTCGAGTATGGATGAGGATTCTCGCCGTTCATCTGAGTGTTTCAAATAAAGCACGATAAACAGGTTCACCTTTGTTGATTGTTCCTATCTCCCGTTCTGTGGAAACTGGTAGCGGATTTTGGGCTAGCCACTCGCCTGTACCAAGTCTTTGAAAAGCGGGATGATTTGCAAAGCGATCGCACATCTCCAACGCCACAAACTCAATATCCGATTGCAAAAATACAATACCCCCAGGTATGAGAAATTCTGCTAGTTCTGTAACTAATTCTGGTTGCACGACTCGCCGTTTTGCATGGCGGTTTTTAAACCAGGGATCGGGAAATTGAATTGTGACGCGTTGTAGACTTGCTTTAGGTAGGGAAGAGAAAAGCGATCGCAATGAGTTATTCACATTGCAAAACACATAGTGGAGATTTGTTAGTCCCAACTCATCCCGCCACTTGTTCGCCTCCACCACCAGAGGTTCCCGAATTTCTAAACCCAAGAAATTCCAGTCTGGTTCAATTTTCGCCATACTTAACAAAAAGCGTCCTCGTGCAGCTCCAATATCCAGATGTAAGGGCGCTTTTGGCTTGGCGTACACTTTTTCCCAGTCTAGGGGATCGATCAGTGTTTGATACTTTTGCGCAAGCGGATTAACGTGTTGACGGACTCTAACAAATGCCAAAATTGACTCTCCTTTTCACCAAACCCAATATCAGTTAACCAAAAACAACCAACAAAATATGGTTATTCCTGATTGTCTCTTAAGCTGTCGGGTTCTGTAAGGATGCGCCGCACCTCATTTTGGGAGTGTTCAATCGCCTCGCGGACACGACGGATTGTGTTTTGATCATCTCGGTTAAGGGCATTTCGTAAGCCGCCCCATACTGTCCGCATCAAGTGTTGTAATTCGTCCTCCAGAAAACCGATTTCGGCTCGAATGGCGGCAGATGTATCGGGTTCAGTAAATCGCGCCCAAAAAGCATTCACTTCCTGCGCGTGGGCCTCCAACTCGGTTCGACCAGTCTCAGTTAGATGATAGACGCGCCGCGCGGCTTCTTGATCGGCACGCACTAGCCCCATATCTTCTAGATATTGCAGGGTTGGATAGACTGTGCCAGGGCTAGGGGCGTACTGTCCAGACGATCGCTCTTCCAGCGCTTTGATAATCTCATACCCGTGTTTGGGTTCGTTGCGCAGTGCGTCCAGAAGTAGGTAACGCGCCTCACCACGCCGGACTTTGCCCTCTCCTCTTCTGGGAGGTCCTCCTCTTCCGGCTCTGCGTCCGCCTTCTCCTCTATGAGGATGGTATCCGCGTCTGTAATCATCATGTTCGCCCTCTGGATTGGGAGGTCCTCCTCTTCCGGCTCTGCGTCCACCTTCTTCTCTATAAGGATAGTGTCCGTGTCTGTGCTCATCATGTTCGCCCTGTGGCTCATGTGATCTTATTCGGTCATGCATACGATAATTTTCTCTTTTGTTCAACATATTTTTTATAGTATCGCGATATATCGACAACGTCAAGTATGTTTGTCCCCTGCAACGGAATTTTTAGACGACAGAGGCACAGCAATATATCAGATATGATATAAAGATGGCATGGAACAATCAAGTAAACCTTTGGTTTGGCTGCACGGTGAGGTAAAAACTCCACCTTTGAGTCAAGAAGCGCGGATAGAAGCAGGCGTTTTGCTTAGGCAATTACAGGAAGGCGAAAATCTTGAACTACCTCATTCGCGACCGATGTCAAGTATCGGAGCACACTGTCATGAACTGCGTATTCGAGATGCAGACAAAAACTGGAGAATTATCTACCGAATAGATGATGATGGAATCTTGATTGTTGAAGTCTTTAACAAAACGACGAGAGCAACACCCAAAAACGTGATTGAGATTTGCAAAAAGCGACTTAGCAACTATGACACTGACTAACGGGAGTAATGTTATGGATCAAGCAAAGAGAGAACGCTTAGAATCTAAAGGCTGGAAGATTGGGACAGTCTCAGATTTTTTGGAGTTAACACCGGAAGAAACTATTTTTGTCGAAATTAAGTTAGCTCTGAGTCGAAGCTTAAAGGAACGTCGGCAACAACTGATGACTCAAGCTGAACTTGCCTCCAAAATTAGCTCTAGCCAGCCCCGGATTGCAAAAGCTGAAAATGGAGATGCTTCAGTCTCAATCGAGCTATTAATTCGGGCAATGCTCGCAACAGGTGCAACCCCTCAAGACATTGGACAGGTGATTGCTAATGTCAGTTGACGCTGCCAAAGTGCTTTGTATATTTTTTCTTGGATACTCGCAACACACCAGAAAAATAGCCAATATTTCGCTCAAATTCTGCCTTTTTGTTGATCAACAAGAAAAACTGACAGATTTTGTGTACAAATGTTAAGCGAGATCATTGCCAAGCAGCGTAGCGAAGCAAGGGTTATACTCTTTCTAAAAAGAGTTTTTACACCCCACTTTTGAGATTGTCATAAAATCAATGATTTCAAATTTTCGCTTTGCTGTGGTCAGCGACTTGCACCTTGCGCTTTCCCATACAATCTGGAATCATCCCAGTCGTTTTCATTTGGTGGAAGTTAGTATTCCTGCGTTTGAAAGTGTACTAGAACATTTAACACAACTTAATATAGATTTTCTTTTGCTTCCAGGAGATTTAACCCAGCACGGTGAACCAGAAAATCATGCTTGGTTGCAAGAACGCTTAGCACAGCTTCCCTTTCCTACTTATGTTGTTCCTGGTAATCATGATGTTCCAGTTGTGAAGGCGAATGAGCAATCCATTGCGATCTCAGATTTTCCGCACTATTACCGTAAGTTTGGCTACGAGGATACTGACCAACTTTACTACACTTGTCAGTTACTGCCAGGTGTTAGGCTCATCGGTTTGAATTCTAACTGTTTTGACGACGAAGGACAGCAGATAGGACGTTTAGATACTCAACAGCTACGGTGGTTAGAAGAAGTTTTAGCTGGGACTGGTGATGAATTTGTCTTAGTCATGGTGCATCACAATGTTGTTGAACACCTGCCTAATCAATCACGCCATCCAATGGCAAATCGCTATATGTTAGGAAATGCAACAGAACTATTACAAATTCTAAAGCGGTACGGCGTTCGGCTGGTGTTCACAGGACACTTACACGTTCAAGATGTTGCTGATTCAGATGGTGTATACGATATAACAACAGGTTCTTTAGTGAGCTATCCTCATCCTTACCGGATATTAGAGTGTCATCAGGATAATCACGGTCAGCAATGGTTGCAAATTTTATCATATCGCGTCAGTTCAGTGCCTGATTTCCCGAACTTGCAACAGACATCTAAGAAGTGGATGGGCGATCGCAGTTTTCCCTTTCTCGTCAAGTTCCTAACTCTGCCTCCTTTAAACCTGCCAATGTCGCAGGCAACAGAATTAGCTCCCAGTTTACGCGAGTTTTGGGCAGATATGGCGAATGGGGATGCTGTGTTTGATTATCCCAACTTTCCACCAGAACTGCGTCGCTACTTTGAGAAGTATGGTGCGATCGCCCCTAGTGGAACTCCATCCTTCATCGATAACAACACTACATTGTTACTTTAGTGGACAGGTAAAATCTCTAACTTATTCCTGAGTTGCGATTGCACGGCAAATTCCAAAGACAGAGGTATAATTGTGTAGCAAAGTACTGCCACCTACAGGACCGATTTCACCGCCACAAAAGAAGCCGGCTATTGGAATATCTTTGAGATAACGCCTAAAAAGCTCAGAATCGAAATTAGGTTTTCGGTAGAGTCCTTCACCACGTCCGACACAGGAAAACATCAGCGCACCAACTGCAGACGGCTGTGCAACTTGTTTTGTGTTATAACTTTCTAAAAGGAATTCCAAGTCTTCAGCAGAAGTTTCAGCGTCGCGCAGGTGAAATTGTAGGCGTTGTCCTGGTCGAATATAGTCTGCGATCGCAATTGCCCCGGCTGTTGGATCGACTCCGAGGATGCTACGAATCAAAAAGTCTCCCTGGTGCAAATCTTGCTTGAATCCATCCATCGCCAAACCAACAAATAAAGAATGTTGTGCCAAGATTCGGTCTTCTTCACTTAAATTGGCAATCAGATCTCGCAAGACAACCAGTGGTTTTCGCTCATCGAGTTCCAGAATGATATTGCGATCGCTTTTTGTAACTTGGTGCAGTTTCCCAATCGGTCGGCATCCTTGTGCCACAATCGTTTCCAAGACAATATTACCACTCAAAGCGACGCCAATTATTCCATCTTTATACACTTTGTCATTGTAGAATAAGGCGATACTACCTCCCAAACCGCCGCCACTTGCTTGTCCTCCTATGGTCACCGATCCAGGATAAGCAAAGTCTATCCCTTGTAATAAATCGTTAATTCCAGATGAAAACGAGCCAGACAACAATATGAACTGTGGCGCAGGTGTTGATGGTATACCAATCAAATCAATCCAATCATCTGGCGGACTATCTAGATCAGGTAATTCTTCAGGAACAATATGAAAACCTTTAACACTCACTTCAGGCAGATGCGCTAAGGTCAAACTCAAGGCTGGTTCTGCTTCCAACTCTTGGGTTTGTCCACGCCCAGTTGTCCCAATCACACCACCACCGCTACAACCAATAAGCACAGGTACAGAAAGTCGCTCAGCAAGTAAGGGTAAAAGCCGGGAATACTCACTCGTAAAAGCAGACGAAATAAATACCAGCCCTAAATCAGCAGGTGCTGTTAACGACGAGACAGCTTGTTGTACTACATCTTCAATAGCTGCTTCCAAAGAAGGACGGGTTGATAAGGCGTTTGCCCACTGTATTTGGTCTGCCATGAGTTTTCCACTTTTTTTTCGAGGCTAATCGGTTTTTATTTTTATCCTATCAAGAACCGACGATAGGACTCCTACTAAGCAGATGGTGGAGTTTGGCACCAGCCATAGGTTAGGCGATGTGGTGAACTGCCGAGCAAAATAAATTGTATAATTTATATTGATAGCCAAAATCCAAAATCTTAAAAGATAAAGACGAATACAAAATTATTAATACGGTTTACTGTAATAGTTATACTGGGTAGGCTGAAAACCCCTGAGAAGCAGGTACGTAGTACCGTTCTTCGTACTATGCCCGAAGGGGCACGCTGCGCGAACAGGCAGGGGACGCCACATGCCTCAACGGGGACGGCAGGTGCTCTTGGGGGAGACCAACGCCAGACACCTCTGTCGGGAAACCCTCCTGCATGGCTAGCGCTCCCCAAGACCGCACTGCAGGAGGGAACCCCCCGCACGGCAGTGGCTCATGAAAGCCACTCTTGCTGGGTTTAGCCTGCCGTCAGAAATGAAGGGACAACTACTCGTGTTATGCGACAATACTATTAATGGTCAATGACCCACCCGAGACGATGGAGACATACAGCCTAACACCAAAGTTTGCAATATTTTGCAACGGCGAGGAAAAATCGGTAGACCGGGAAAAGAGGACGGGGCAATGGGAAACATCCCTTGAATCACAAAACATAAGAATTCCTTTTTGGTTTTCGATACATACGGCGGTGGGGCTCATCGTTTCAGTCTGTGGAGCGAACGTAAGACCAAATCTCCTTCGGGAGTGGAGGCAGTTGCTAAGAAGCAGAAACCCTAAGTCGTGAGTCTTAGGAATCCCCGCGCATTTATGCAAAGCTCGCCGCTTGGGTTGCTTCCCCCGGCAGACTTTGCGCCGGGGAGGATGTCAAGGAGGACATTCCCTCACTTACTGGTGAGACGACTTTTGGTCAATTACAGTAAAATGGAAACTATAGTGCAAAAACTGTCATTTTTGAATTTTTTCTATACTTGTATTGAAAACACAACAAGACTAGGAACATGAGCAACAACATACAAGACGCAATCGAACAAGAACGTGAACAAGTTCGTGCCACCTGCGATACCTCAGGTAAAGACTCTCCTGAGTGCGCCGCAGCTTGGGACGCATTAGAAGAACTACAAGCCGAGGCCTCCCACCAAAAGTCAAATCAAAAAACCAAAAACTCTCTTGAAAAGTACTGTGATGATAATCCAGATGCAGATGAGTGCAGAATTTACGATGATTAAAAAGTGATTCGTCTAGCAGTTTGTTTATGGTGCGTTTGCAAATAACCAGAATGAGTTTACTGGCTATCTTGCATCTTCAACACCCCTCATTGTACAAAATCTCACTCCAACCTCATTCCATTTTCTGTAGAAAACTGGAAATGTGTGTAGCGAGTGAGATTTTCATATCATCCTTTATTTAGATAAAGGGCTGGGAATGGCTGTTTCTTTCTAAAGAAAAAAGCACAAGGTTTATGGGTAATATCATATACTGATTGACTATTGACTATACTTGTTGATTTCTCATAAAAAAATTATGAATAATGAACTCTGGTTTCGTCCCTTTGTTTGGATGGATTACCGATTAGCAGTATTATTCGCAGTGATTATCCCGATCATTCTGTTAATTTGGGCATATGTAGAAAAAGCTGAAGGAATACAACGCTTGCTCACGATTTACTGGCGAGTCGCAAGTTTATTGACAATTACCGTGTACTTAATGATTGCGGGCTTTGGAGTAAGTTTTATTTCAGGACTGATTGGTCTGATTTTGATTCCTATTTCTCTGTGGTTCTGGGTGGATCTCAACGATGAAATAGAATATCAGTCAAATGGCCCTTTAAAGCTGCTTTTTACCTCCTGGCGTTGGGCTACGACTGTGTATTGTATTTTGAGCGCAATTGCCTTTATACCTTTTGTGGGTTGTGGTTTTTCCTCAAGTCCGATCGCAAGTCCTTATTGTCGCGTTTGGCTTGAAGCTCCATTACTCTTCAAAGATTATTTCCATCCCAACTCCAAACCTGCCTTTCTCGGCTTTCTGGGTATCGTTGGTTTAATTATTTATGTGCTTTACTTAAGTTACTTCGTCGTCGTTAAACTAGGTAAGCAGGGACGCTCAGCAACACCGCAGTAGCTTGAAAAACACAGGGAACAGAGAATAGGGAACAGGGAAGAAGGGAGATTATGTTTCTTTCATTGATAGCACTTACGCAAAACAGATCCCCCAACCCCCTTTCCAAGGCGGCTTTTAAGATTCCATCCTTTCCAAGGGGAGCCAGTGCGTTGGGGAGCCACTGCCGTGCGCGGGTTCCCCGCGTTGAG